>JACPQI010000120.1 GCA_016190545.1 Chloroflexota bacterium | reverse complement strand
TCATGTTGGAGGCGATCTCGGTGATCTTGACGATCTTCTTGCCGTGCATCTCGCCGAAGGTGCCGGCCATGGCGGTGTAGTCCTGGGCCACGATGCAGACGGTGCGGCCGTTGACCTTCCCGAAGCCGGTGATGACGCCGTCCGCTGGCACGGACACCTTGTCCATGCCGAAGTCCTTGCCTAGGGTGCGGCCAAAGGCGTCTATCTCCACGAAGGTGCCAGGGTCAAAAAAGCGGTCGACGCGCTCCCGCGCGGTCAACCTGCCAGCCTTGTGGACCTGGTCGATCTTAGCCTGGCCGCCGCCCAGGGCGACGTCCGCCTTACGGCGGTGCAACTCTTCGACTTTGTCCATTGCGCGCTTCTTGCCGTCTTCCATGCCGACAGCCTCCTCAGGATGCGGAGCTACCGATGGGTATGCAAAAATACGTTGGGCATTGTAGCACAGGGCGGGCCGAGGTTGAATGTGGCGAGCCGCCGGCAGTTGGGCGCCCACACGGCATTTGCTATAATGCCTGCGCGTCCTCCACTCCCTCTGGAATGGAAAGGCCCGGCGTGAACGACGAACTGAAGATTTTCACCGGCAATGCCCATCCAGACCTGGCCAAGGCCATCTGCAGCTATCTGGAAACCCCGCTAGGACAGGCCGAGGTCTTCCAGTTCTCCAACGAGAATGTCTTTGTCAGGATTTTGGAGAATGTCCGCTCCCGGGACGTGTTCATCGTCCAGCCCTTCTGCTCGCCAGTGCAGAAGGGCATCATGGAGATGCTCATCATGATCGATGCGGCCAAGCGGGCCTCGGCGGAGCGCATCACCGCCGTGGTGCCCTACTACGCTTACGGCCGCACCGACAAGAAGGACCAGCCCCGGGTACCCATCACGGCCCGGCTGCTGGCGGACCTCATCACCGTGGCGGGGGCCAACCGTGTCCTGACCATGGACCTGCACGCGCCCCAGATCCAGGGCTTTTTCAACATCCCCGTTGACGAGCTGACCGCGCTGCCCACACTGGCCGACTACTTCGCCAAGCAGCAGGAGCAGCTTGGGGAGATCGTGGTGGTGGCGACGGATATCGGCATCTCCAAGAAGGCGCGCAACATGGCCGCCCGGCTCGACTGCCCGTTGGCCATCATCGAAAAGCGGCGCGCCGGCAACCATGACACCTCTGAGGTGGTGACGGTCATCGGCGACGTGGAAGGCAAGACCGCCATCACTTTCGATGACGAAGTGGACACGGGCGGCTCTCTCGTGGGCGCCGTACAGGCGCTGCAAAGCGCGGGGGTCAAGAAGGTCTACTCCTGCGCCACCCACCCCATCCTCTCCGGCGAGGGCGCGGAGCGCATCGCCGCCAGCTCCATACAGCAGATGGTGGTGACGGACACGGTCCCGCTGCCGAGGGAGAAGCGCAGCCCGCGCCTCAAAGTCCTCACGGTGGCCCCCCTCTTTGGTGAAGCCATCCGGCGCATTCACCTGGGGGAGTCCGTGGGCGCAATGTTCAAGTAGGGGTTTCATGGACCAGGCCCAACGTACGCCAAGCGGCCACCAGGCCGAGGATGCGGCGTCCATTGCCCAGATCAGGCTGAACTGGCGCCTGGAGGCCTCCGGCGGCGAGAAGTTCCGCCGCTTGGCCCAGCTTGAGAAGCACAACGAGGAGCGGCGCAAGGCCCTGCTGGATATGGCCAAGGCCGAAGCGCGCCACGCCTCTTACTGGGCGGAGCGCCTGAAGCACTTAGGTGTGACGGTGCCGACGCTCAAGCTGCCGCTGGAAGACCGCATCACCCTGCTCGTCGCCCGCATGTTCGGCGTCCGCTCCGCCCTGTACCTGCTGCGCAGCCGAGAGCGGCTGGAAATCCACAACTACCAGGAGCAGGCCCATGGCAACGCTCCAGCCGAGACCAAAGCCATCATCGCCCGCATTATGCCGGAAGAATTGCTGCACCTGGAGCGGCTGTCCGCCCTGGCGGGCGATCGCGGCACCTGGAGCGGCTACGCCGTCGGCACCCGGGGCATGGCGATGGAGCGCTGGCATACCAGCGGGGCCAGCGTCCGCAACTTCATCTTCGGCATCAACGACGGCCTTGTCTCCATCGTGAGCCTGGTATCGGGCGTGGCGGGCGCGACCACCGATAACACGGTAGTGGTGGTGGCCGGCCTGGCGGGCCTGGTGGCGGGCGCCGTCTCCATGACCGCCGGCGCCTACATCTCCGTGAAGTCCCAGGCGGAGGTGCTGAGCGAGGAGATGCGCAAGGAGGAGGAGGAGATAGAGTCCCATCCTGAGGAGGAGCGGGCTGAACTTAAGGCTATTTACCGCGCCAAGGGCTTCACCCCGGAAGAGGTGGAGATCCTGGTGAACCGGCTCACCAGCACCAAGGAGCGGTGGCTGCGGACGCTGGCCCGAGAGGAGCTGGGCCTGGGCGAGGAGAGTTTTGAGGACCCGCGGCGGGCTGGGATGCTGGCCGGCGTAGCCTTCAGCCTGGGCGGCATTGTGCCCGTCTTGCCATACTTCTTCGCCGACGGAGTGGAGAGCCTGGTCCCCTCCATCATCGCCAGCCTGATTGCCCTGTTCGCCGTCGGCGCCCTCAAGAGCCTGGCGACGGGCCGCCGTTGGGTGCGCAGCGGCCTGGAGATGGTGCTGGTGGGCGGCTTCGCCGCCGGCTTCACCTACCTTATCGGGCGGCTCTTCCAGGTGGAGGGAATCAGCTAGCGGCGAGCGGTGGTGGAAGAACAGGAGGCAGACGCCCCGGTATCCGGTATAGTGAGGAAAGGGTGAGGTAGTGGACGGCTTCAAGGACTGGGTAGACGCTCGCTGGCAGGATACCCTGGTTCCTCTTGCTGTCTTTGTGGGATCGCTGGCGGTCCTGCTGTGGGCGCGCCGCTCCTTGCGCGGCCCTGTGGGCTGCTGGGTACAGCGCACGCGGTGGCAGGGGGACGACATCCTCTTCCATGCGCTTCGCCTCCCTTCTCTGCTGTGGGTGGCGCTGTTCAGTATCTTCCTGGGCCTCCAGGCGTCCCAGGTCTCCTCCCAGTGGAAGAGCCGCGCGGGCGACGGGCTGTGGAGCGCGTCCATCGCTTCCGTAGCTCTCCTGGCGATACAGGTGGCTGCCGGCCTGTTTACTACCTATCGGGGCCGCTTCAATGTCCCTGAGCATACTGTCCGCACGGCGTCGTTCGGTCTCACGGGGGCCATCGTCTTCATGGCCTCCTTGGCCATCCTGGAGGTGTGGGGCGCGCCCATCGGACCCTTGCTGCTGGCTATTGGCATCGTCGCAGTTATCGCCGCGCTCGCCCTCAGGGATGTTCTTCCCAGCACCCTGGCCGCGCTCCAGATCAGCGCCACCGGCCAGGTGAAGGAAGGCGACTACATTCGGCTGCAAACCGGCGAGGAAGGCTATGTGGTCGAAGTCGGCTGGCGCAATGTGCAACTGAAGGGCCTGGATGACTCCGTCATCCTCGTGCCCACCGCCAAGCTGGCGAGGACCACCGTAGTGAACTACGGCCGGACGCTGAAGAGGGCGAAGGAGCCGTTCCGCTTCTCCTCTCGAACACATGTCAAGCAACTCACCGGGCTCAAGGCGCGCAACGCGCGGGAGCTGGCGGAGGTGCTCAAGCAAGTTCCCGACTCAGTGGTGTATTACCATACGCACCACTTTCTGGAAGAGCACCACTATCTGACGCCGCAGCCGGCCAGTGACTTCGCCCTATGGGCGTCTACCTGCCTGGGCGATGAGGTGCTGGGAGAGAAGCTGGCGGCTGTGGACATCTTTCAGTTTCCTACCTTGGGCGCCGTGCGAGAGCGGCTGG
Source organism: Chloroflexota bacterium (assembly GCA_016190545.1). Next base: position 6,321 of record JACPQI010000120.1, on the reverse strand, counting down.
TGGGGATCATTGAGGAACACCTGGCTTCAGCCAGGGATGGCCGCAGCGCGCCGGAAGGTCAGGAGTTCCACTTCGTCAAGTCCAGCAGTTTCATCATGCCGACGACGTACGTAGCCCACGACCTGAGGGGCCTGGCGGAAGCGCTGCGCAAGCTCCCGCTGGACTCTCTTTACTTTCACGTGTTCGAATCGCGGCTGCGGCTGGGGCGGAGCACGAATGACTTCTCCGCCTGGCTGGAGGCTAGCCTTGGAGAGGAAGAACTGGCGGAACAGATAGCTTGGCTGGACCCATATAATTACTCCCTGGAGGGACTGCGATCGCTACTGATACAGTTGGTGGAAAAACGCGTCACATAAGGCTCTCTGAGTATGCGCCCATTGTCGGGCGCGGCGCCATTGACGAACTCACGCTGCTGGCGAGCCGGCTCTCCGGCCGGGTCGTCCAGAACGTCAACTCTACCTATACCGGCGGCGGCGTGGCGGAGATTCTCAACCGCATGACACCGCTGCTGTGCCAACTTGGTGTCGATGCCCGCTGGAGCGTCGTGAAGGGAGATGCGGCGTTCTTCGATGTGACCAAGAAGTTCCACAATGCGCTTCATGGGAGAGACGAGCGTCTGACGGAGAAGGACTTCGCCCTGTTCATGGAGACCAGCGACCGTCACTTGCAGGAGATGGAGATGCAGGGCGACATCATGTTCATCCACGACCCGCAGCCTGTAGCCCTGGTGCGCAAGAAGCCGAGCATGCAGAGCAAGTGGATATGGCGTTGCCACATCGATGTCTCCAAACCCGACCCGCGGGTGTGGGACTTCCTGCGGCCACTGGTGGTCCAGTACGATGCGGCGGTATTCTCCGCCCCCCAGTTCGCCCAGACCCTGCCCATCCAGCAGTTCCTCATCGCCCCCTCCATTGACCCCTTGAGCGACAAGAACAGGGATCTGGAGCCGGGAACCGTCTCCGCCGTGCTGGAGAAGTACCAGGTTCCTGCCGACAAGCCTATCGTCACCCAGGTCTCCCGCTTCGATTACCTGAAGGACCCGGTGGGCCTGATCCAGGCTTTCGAGCTGGTCAAACGGAGCATCCCCTGCCGCTTGGTGCTGGCGGGAGGCACGGCGACGGACGACCCGGAGTCGGAGAAGGTGCTTGAAGAGGTCAGGGTGAGAGCCGCCGGCGACCCGGACATCCACGTATTGTTGCTGCCGCCGGGCAGCGATATCGAGATCAACGCCCTCCAGCGAGCTTCCGCTGTCGTAGTACAGAAGTCGCTGAAAGAGGGGTTTGCCCTGACGGTGAGCGAGGCCCTGTGGAAGGGGAAGCCCGTGGTGGCCTCGGCCGTGGGCGGCATCCCCCTCCAGGTGCGGCACCGCCTGACCGGGCTGCTGAGCCACGGGATTGAGGGCACCGCCTACGCCATCAGGCAACTCCTGGCGAATCCCGGCTACGCAGCCCAACTGGGCGCCAACGGTAGGGAACACGTGCGGCAGAACTTTCTCATCACAAGACATCTGCGTGAGTACCTGTTGCTGTTCCTGTCTTTGGAGCACACAGGTGACGTGGTGTACTTGTGAGGCGAATGTGATCAATGCAACGTAGACGTTTGTGAGGACACTTACAGGAGGTAGCGCTGTGGAACAGGTGTTGCGAGGGAAGGTTGCCATCGTCACTGGGGCTGCCGGTGGCATCGGGCAGGCCTACGCTCGTGCGCTTGCCCAGGCTGGGGCCGCTGTGGTCATCGCCGACCTGAACGCGAAGGGCGCGGAGCAGGTGGCGGCCAAGCTGTCCGGCGATGGGTTGCGAGCGATAGGAGTTGGAGTGGACATCACCAGTCCGGAATCGGCCAAGGCCATGGCGGCAAAGGCCAAGGAAGCGTTCGGTGGCGTTGATATTCTGGTCAACAACGCAGCGCTCATGGCCGAAATCCCGCGCGCGCCGCTCGCCCAGTTCCCCATCGATTGGTTCGATCGAGTGATGAAGGTGAACTGCACCGGGGCGCTCATCTGTTCCCAGGCGGTGGTCCCATCGATGATCGAGCGCGGCGGCGGCAAGATCATCAACCAGTCGTCGGGCGGCGCATTCGAATGCCGGTCAGCCTACGGAGTTAGCAAACTGGCGCTTGTAGGGCTCACGGTTGGCCTCGCCAAGGAACTGGGCGCGCACAAGATCAATGTCAACGCCATCGCCCCCGGCGCCATCGACACGGAAGCGGGTTTTCGCTCGGCGCCCAAGGGCTCGGCCTTCCGGGCGAAGATGCAGGCCCAGGCGGCGATCCAGTCGTTGGGAAGGCCGGAGGACCTGTGCGGAGCGCTCCTGTACTTGGCCTCCCCCGCCAGCGACTACATGACCGGTCAGTGCCTGAGCGTGGACGGCGGGTGGATCATGCGACTCTAGCCGCGGCGGGGGCGCGACATAAGGTCTTTGCTGTCTATGAAGAGGGTGACGGGGCCGTCGTTGTGGAGTTCGACGAGCATGTGGGTGCCGAACTGCCCCGTAGCGACGCGCAAACCGGTGGCGCGCAGCATATCGGCGAAGCGGTCGATGAGGGGCGCGGCGATGTCGGGTGGGGCGGCGGCGGTGAAGCTGGGGCGGCGGCCCTTGCGGGCATCGGCGTAGAGGGTGAACTGGCTGATGACCAGGAGTTCAGCGCCCACGTCCAGGGCGGAGAGGTTGAACTTGCCGGTCTGGTCATCGAAGATGCGGAGGTTGGCGATCTTGTCCGCCAGGTAGCGGGCGTCCTCGTCCGTGTCGTCCGAGGCGGCCCCCACGAGCAGCGCCAAGCCAGGGCCGATATGGCCGACGGTCTGTCCGGAGACGGTGACTGAGGCTTTGGCCACGCGCTGGAGAAGAACTCGCACGGGGGCCTGCTACGAAGAGGCGCTGGAGCCTTTGGAGGCGGGTGCGGGCGCAGCTTCGCTCTTGCCCTTGGCCTTGGGTGCGGGAGCGCTGTCCGAGGCGGGGGGCTTCTCGGTCTTTTCGCTCTTCTCGCTGGATGGAGTGGCGGCGTCGCTGGTCTTGTTGTGACCGTTGCGGCCGCCGTAGTCGTTCACGTACCAGCCGCTGCCCTTGAAGATGACGGCCGTTGTGTTGATGACGCGCCTGGCCTTGCTCCTGCACTCCGGACACTCATTGAGAGGCTGGTCATGAAAGCCCTGCCTCCGCTCAAAGCAGTGGCCGGACTCACAGGTGTACTCGTAGATTGGCATAGCCAGGCTTCACCCCATCCACAGCGATCGTTCGTCAGGCTCGATGAGCCATGTTGCGAAGGTACAAGTTTAGCACTCCACCTTGCCGAGTGTCAACAGATACAGGGGCTATCCCGATGACACACCAGACCTGTAGAGTCTGTTTAGGCAGGGCAATTCAATCACCATAATTGTTGACACGGAGTTGGCAAAGCTGTAAAGTTTTGCTATCGAAGGTGAAATGGTAAAATCTCTATCAGTTATTGAGTCAGAACAGCCTTAAGGGGGCATTCGACCATGCCCAACGTCAAAATAAGAATCGGCAATCAAGAGTTTGATGCTATTGAGCAGGAATTTGAGATTCGCTCGGAAAACTGGAATGAATATCATTTGCTAGACGGCGGGAAAGTTCGCTTGAAGACAACAGTTCAGAAGATTTACCGCGTCCTGGATGCGTCTGGGAAGCCCGCATTAACGGCGCAAGGCGACCCTCACATTCTAGTGCGACATTCTACGCAAGTAGTATCGTCTATTTGAGGAGCCACATGGTCACCGCGATTCAGGAAGCAAGTAGAAAGGGTAAGCTCAAAGGAGAAGTAGCCTCTCAATATTCCCCTTTGTCAGACCATTATGCAATGTTTGGCGGTATCTCCTCAAGTGGCGAAGACCTGGCCACCGAGGCTGTTGGGTACTATGTTGTTGATGCTGGTCTACTTTTTTTAATCGACTTAGAAGATAAGATGTTCGCTGCGCTTGCCGAAGCAACGTTTGCTGAGGATTGGAATAGTGAGGCAGACAGCGTCTACGATAGCCTTTAGTCGCGGGGATGTTGTCCTCGTTCCCTTTCCATTCACAAACCTGCGTAACTCCCGCTATCGGCCAGGATTAGTAGTCAGCAATAGCAACTATAATCAAGCGACTACTGATGTCATCGTGGCGCAAGTAACGGGCAACGTAACGGGCCGACCCAGGGTTGGTGATTATCAAATAATCAAGTGGAGGGAATCGGGGCTGGTGGCACCATCTCTCGTTCGCGCAAAACTCGCAACACTACAAACGTCGATCATTGGCCGAACACTCGGGCAGATTCCCATGGATGAGATGCGGGAAGTCGAAGCGAAGCTTAGGAGCGTGCTAGATTTGTAATGGCGGCTGATAAACATGAAGACACAAGCATCTCGCTTCATCCGAGGTCTTTTGAGGAAGCGATAAAAGTCTTAGGCTAGATCCCTAAGCGTGCGGGTTCTCGGCCAAAGGCTTCTCGCAGAACCACGTCACCCGCCCCTGAGTCTGCCCCACAAAGCGGAGGGTTTCTGCTCGTCAGGAATCTTCCGGCGTCGGTTGTCCCCTGACCGTCTGGAGCAGTTCGCGTGCCTAGCGGTAGACGCCGAGGAGGCCGCGTTCCGCCACCAGGCTAGCCCAGGTGTTGTGCAGCCGCGACGCCAGGATGGCGCTCAGGCCCCGGTAGGTCCGCAGGGCGATGTCGGGCCGCGACCGGAGGGTGTCGCGGAGCTTCGCCGCGTCCAGGGCCAAGGCGAAGGCGCGTTTAGAGGCCTTGGCGCTCAGGGTGTAGCGGAACGGCTCCACCAGCGCCGACCACCCGAAGGCTTCGTGCGGCTCCAGGATCTGCACGGTGGACAGGCCGGTAAGCCCAGGCCCGCCTTCATACCAGAAGCTCAGCTCTACACTCCCTTCCGTGAGCACGTAGAGCCGGGTAGCAGGGTCGCCCTGGGAGAAGATGGGCTCCTCGGCCTCCCATAGGAGCGGTTCCACAATCGGCTTGAGGACTGCGATTTGATCATTGCTGAGGTCGCCAAAGAGGCCCGACTTGCGAAGCGCTTCCACACCCGTCATAGCTCCACCTCCTTTCAGCAACTCGTGGTGACCTCAGTGTAACAACCACTGCGCCAGGCTGTCCACATTGTGTCTTCTCTCACGAAACGGCGCGGCGGAACGCGCCGTTTCCCCCGTTTCCATCTTTACGCCGCCGGCTGTGACGCGCTAGGATAGACACCTGCGGTACAATATCGCTCTTACGGGGGAGAGGGTGCTCACGCAGTACATCGTCGATGCGGCGGCAGTGCCGTGGAAGGCGGGGGCAACGGAAGGCATCACCTTCCAGTGCCAGGTGCTGCTGCACGGCACGGACGGCGGGCCGGAGGCCATCCGTTTCCGCTTCGATCCCTGCCTCTCCGTCTACGCCCACATGCACCTGAGCTCTCAGTTCCAGCTTCTCATCGACGGCCGGATGCATTTCCCTAAAGAGACGATGAAACTGCGCGCGCCGGCGGTCCACTATTCCGACCACAACGTGCCGTATGGCCCCTTCTCCGTAGGCGACGGCCACGACATGCTGGTGCTCCATCCCAAGCGGGGCGGCCTTATGACGATGGGCGACAAGACGGCGCGAAGGCAGATCAATCTTGCGGGCCGGGAGCTTAGCGCCAGGGACCAGGATGTGGAGTGGAAGCCGGTCCCCGGCTATGAGGGAGCGCGCTGCAAGGTCTGCCTTCCCGCCGCCCTGGGGCCGGAGGCGGTCATGGTGGAATGCCCGCCGGGCATGGAGATTGCGCTGGCCGCCGCTCCCTACGGGCGCTACGAGGTCGTGATGAGAGACTCCATGCTTATCGAGGGGCAGTTGCTTACGCCGCCGGGCCTTCGGCATGTGCGCGGCGACGAGATGCCGCCGCCGCTGAAAGCGGGGCCGGAGGGCGCGACGGTCATGCTGCTCACCTTCGATGGGGATGTGTTGGAGGGCGGGCTGACCGGCCAGGGTATCGCGGTGGAAGCAGCCGATGCGCTGGCCCGGGCAATCTAGGAACGGGGGAAGAGGTGACAGAGCAACAAGCACGCAACCAGCCGTCGCACGACGCGCCTCTCCCCGTCATTGTCTTTGCGGACTTCGTCTGCCCCTACTGTTATATCGCCCAGGAGCACGTCGACCACCTGGTGCGCGACTATGACGTGCAACCGCTGTGGCGCCCCTACTGGCTCCACCCGGAGGTGCCCCCTGAGGGGTCGCCGCTTCCGGCCAGGGCGGACCCGGAGCGCCGCAAAGAGACTCTGGCCTGGCTCAAGGAGATGGCCCCGGAGAAGGCCGCCCGAATGCGGTTCCCCGATAAGCTGCAGTTCAGTTTCCT
>JACPQI010000117.1 GCA_016190545.1 Chloroflexota bacterium | reverse complement strand
GGTTAACGCGCCTGCCAGCAGCCGGTACCACATGGTAGCGAACATGGGCCGAATAGAGATCGCTCTCCCTCCAGCAGAGGTGCACATCAAGGCGGACCGGCGGCTGGCTTTCGAGGTCCTCACTGCGTGGGGGTCGGCGGGGCCTGACGGCAAGCCCACCAGCCGCATGATCGAAGAGCAAGAGGGCCGCAAGCTGATCGAGTTCCGGACGTCCGTCAAGGGGATCTTTGGCCGTAAGACGGTGTACGTGACCCAGGAATGGGTCACGACCCAGGAGCCAGAGCGGATATCGTTCCGTGGGCACAAGGGGCCTGTACCGGTCCTCCGAGACGAGCTTGTCCTTGTGGCCGAGGGACCATGCTGCCGCCTGCGCTATGAAAGCACCTTCGCTCTTGGATGGGGGTATCTGGGCTGGCTCCTCGGGAAGCTCTACGTGACGCCGATGATGAGAAGATTCATGCGAGAGCATCTATCTGAGGTAAAGCGTACTATAGAGGCGAGGGCGAGCCGGAGTAGGGTATATCCCCAGCAGCCTTGCTCGCACGAGATGAGCGTATGAGCGCCGATAGAGAACTGGCCAATTGCTGCACTGCGCTGTACGACCACCCTGCAGTGCAGTGGCTCATGGGCGAATCATGGCATCCCGGTGGGCTTCGACTCACGGAACGCGTGGCGCATCGGATGCAATTAGAGCCGGGCATGCGGGTCCTGGATGCCGGGTGCGGCAGAGGCGCTAGCGCCATCCACCTGGCCAAAAGCCTGGGGTGCAGCGTTGTGGGTGTTTCGTTGGAGGGACATGGCATTGAAGCAGCCCGCGCAACGGCGGCACGCCAGCAAGTGAACCATCTGACGGAGTTCATCTGCGCCGATCTGCTGGAGGCCCCTCTGGGCTCAGAAAGGTTTGACGCCGCTCTCATGGAGTGTGCGCTGTCCATCTTTCCGGATAAGGACGCTGTAGTCCGCTCGATTTATCACGTCCTTCGCCCCGGGGGGCGCGTCGGTCTCACGGACGTCACGGTGGCGGGCCCCTTGCCCGACGGACTGCGTGGTGTGCTGGCCACAGCAGGCTGCGTAGGCGGCGCCCGCCCGCTGGAGGCATATGGCGATCTGTTCGTACGTCACGGCTTCGAGATAGAAGAGTTGAGTGACTTACCGGACGTGGCCTCCGGGTTCCTGCGAGATGTGAAGGGGAAACTCCTCATCGCAGAGATTGCCTTGAAGGTGAACAAGCTTCCTCTCGACCCTGCGCTTGTGGAAATGGCGAAGCGGTTGGTGGCCGAGGCTCAACAGGCGGTAAACGAGGGCTCACTCGGTTATGGGCTCGTTCTGGCCCGCCGTCCAGCGTGACGGCGGGCCTCGTCATTCAGCTCAGAGCGCAGCTTGCTGCATTGCGGTATGCAAACATCAGCGACCTTCTGGCTCCAAAGGCGGGCGCCCAGGCCCCAGTGCGAACTCCTCTTTGCCACACTCCTTCGGCGGTAGAAAGGCTTCCGCAACAGGCGCTTAGCTGAAGGGTGGGAAGGTGTTACGCACAGCTTCGGTGGCGGCCCGCAAGAGCCAGGCTGGGGCGATGCCGAAGAACAGCACCGCCAGGGAGGTGATTCCCATGGCCGCCCCAACTGGGAGCGAGAAGGGCACCTTCTCCTCGCTGGCCGGTGGCCGCAGGTACATCACCTTGATCACCCGCAAATAGAAGTAGGCCGAGATGACGCTGTTGATGACGCCCACGATCACCAGCCACACCAAGTCGCTTTGCACGGCGGCGTTGAAGATATAGAGCTTGGCCCAGAAGACGGCCGTAGGCGGGATGCCGATGAGAGAGACCAGGCACAGGGCCAGGGCAAAGGCGAGGACCGGGGAGCGTTTCGCCATGCCAGCAAAATCGTCGATCTGGTCGCTGTTGACCTTGCCGGAGATGATGATGACGCCGAAGAAGGCGCCCAGGTTGGTGATGGCGTAGGCGGCCAGGTAGAAGAGGACGGCACTGGGGCCCAGGAGCTCGCCCTTGTCGCCTGTGACGGTGATGGCGGCCACTCCCATGAGGATGTAGCCGGCGTGGGCGATGGTGCTGTAGCCGAGCATGCGCTTGATATTGTTCTGGACGATGGCCACCAGGTTGCCGAGGAACATGGACAGGGCGGCGAGAACGGCGAAGAGCAAGCGCCAGTCTACATCTACCAATCCAAAACCGGAATAGAAGACCCGGAGAATCACCGCGAAGCCCGCCGCCTTGGAAGCGACGGAGAGGAAGGCGGTGACAGGCGTGGGCGCCCCTTCGTACACGTCCGGCACCCACATCTGAAACGGCACGCTGGCGATCTTGAAGCCGAATCCAGCGGCGATCATCACGACGCCCAACAGCAGGGCCGGGTTATCGAAGAGGCGGCCCTCAGGAATGAAGCGGGCGATCTCATGCAACTGGGTGCTGCCGGTGAGGCCATAGACCATCGCCATGCCGTAGAGCAGCACCGCCGAACTAATGGCGCCGAGCACGAGGAATTTCACCCCCGCCTCCGCCGACTTGCCATCACGGAGGAAGGTGGCGAGAGCCGCCAGGCTCAGCGAGTTGAGCTCCAGGGCGATATAGATGGAGATGAGTTCGCCGGTGCTGGCCATGAGCATCATGCCGCCGGTGGCGAGCAGGATGAGGGCGTAGTACTCGCCCTGGAAGTGCTTGAACTTCGCCACGTAGTCCTGGGAGCCCAATATCACTAGGGCGGCCACGGCGATGAACAGGAACTTGAAGAATATGCTGAACTCATCCACCAGCAGGGCGCCCGCGAAGCCGGTCTCGCCGGTGCGGTTGAGCAGGTCGATGGAGAAGACCAGGGGCGCGATGAGGCCCAGCACCGCCACAGCAGTCAGAAGGCTCTTGCGCTTCGTTACCAGGTCCAGCAGAATGACAGCTACCGCCAGGCCAGCCAGGCTGAGCTCCGGCGTAAGCAGAGAAACGTTCTGGGGCAGGCGGTCAGTCAGTTGCAGGAGCATGCTCTACTCCACTAACCCGGCGATAGTCATCAGCCGTTGCGTGTCTTCGTGAAGCTCCGGCCACATGCCGGGCAGTCCATCCCTCCTGACCCACGTCGCTTCCCCTACATCGGAAGCCGGCGTCGCATCCCGACCCAGCGACGTGGCCAGGTAGTCCACATAGATAACATGCATCGTCTTGCCATGATCGGTAACGATGCGCTCGAAGGGCACGAGGGGTCGTCCAAGTTCGATATCCAGCCCCGTCTCCTCTTTCACCTCTCGCTTAATACCTTCAGTGATCGGCTCGCCAGCGTGAAGCCGCCCGCCAGGGCATATCCACTTGCCCTGCCAGAAGCCGCCGCGCTCCGGCACATGCTTGACCAGCAGCACCCGTCCAAGGTCGTCCTGGACCACGGCGCCGACGGCGACGACGATGCCGTTCCACATCTAGGACAGCCTCGCCGCAATGGGCTCGATGCCGATGCGGTACACATCGGAGATGACCGAAGGATAGATACCCATGACCATGATGGCGATAGACATGAGGGCAAGCGGTATCGCTTCACGTATCGAGGCATCCCCGATGTGTGCGTACTTGGCCTTGCCAGGACCGAACATGACCCGCCACACCATCCACAAGGTATAGCCCGCCGTGATCACCACACCGAACACGCCCAGGACAGTGGGAATCCGATGGGCCTCGAAGGTGCCGAGGAAGACTGTCACCTCGGAGACGAAACCAGCCATCGACGGCAGGCCCAGGGAAGCCAGGGCAGCCAAAAGCATGACCGCGGCTATCAAGGGCATGCGTGAAGCCAGCCCGCCCAGGTCTGGGATGTGCCGTGTATGTGCCTTCTCATAGACCAGTCCCACAAGCATGAACAGGAGGCCGGTGATCAGGCCATGGGAAAACATCTGAAGCGACGCTCCGGTGAGGCCCACGACGCCCAGGGCGGAGACACCCAGCAACACGTAGCCCATGTGGCTCACGGAGCTATAGGCGATGAGCCGCTTCAGGTCCTGCTGCTGCAACACCACAAAGGCGCCGTAGAGAATGCTGATAGCCGCCAGCACCGCAAGCTCTGTACTGAACTCTTGGGCGACCGCCGGCAGCAGCGTCACGCAGATACGGATGATGCCGTAGGCCCCCATCTTCAGCAGCACGCCCGCCAGCATCACGCTCACGGCCGTCGGCGCATCGGTATGAGCGTCCGGCAACCAGGTGTGGACGGGCCATATCGGCAGCTTGATGGCGAAGGCGGCAAAGAGGAAGAAGAACACCACATTGGCGGAGAGCAGAGCTGGCTTGAGGTCCATGCCCGCCAGCTCGACCATATCGAAGGTGCCAGCGGTGAAGAACAAGACCAGGATGCCCACCAGCATGAAGGCGCTGCCGAGCACCGTGAAGATGAGGAACTTCATCGCCGAGTACTCTTTGCGGCCGCTGCCCCAGATGGAGATGAGCAGGAACATGGGTATGAGCTCCACCTCCCAGAACAGGAAGAACTGCAGGAAATCAAGGGAGGTGAACACACCCATCACGCCGGTCTCCAGGACCAGCAGCCAGATGAAGTACTCCTTGGGGCGCAGCGAGATGCCCCACGACACCAGGACGGAGCAGAAGCCGAGCAATCCTGTCAGCAGGACCAGCGGCGCGCTGAGGCCGTCGACGCCCAGCAGGTACTGGACATTGAATTCGGAGAGCCAATTCAGGCGCTCGGCGAATTGAAAATCGGCGCTGTCCCGGTTGAAGCTGACGTACATGACAACGGTGAGCACCAGGGTGGCCAGGGTGACCAGGGCGGCCCAGATACGGACCTTCTGTGGGTCGCGGAAGAAGAGGGCCAGCAGCGCAGCGCCCGCCGCCGGCAAGAAGACGATGGCCGTCAGCAGACCCGGATTGAGGTCGCCGCTCAAGTTCTGTTGTAACAGCGCTTCCACCCTCTACTCCTCTCGCTTACGCGGCCTCCACGCTAACCCACCCACCGCCGTACAGCGAAAGCCAACACAATAAGCACCAAGCCCAAGGACACGACGGCGCCGTAGGCCTGCACCTGGCCCGTTTGCAGCAGAGCGAGGACACGGCCAGTATTGCGCCCTGTCCATCCCGCCAGGTTGGCCACGCCATCAACCACCACGCGATCGAATTCTGACGTGACGTACGTGACGCCACGGTAGAAGACCCGGCGCACCAGAAAGCCCTCATACAGCTCGTCCATGAAGTACTTGCGGGAGACGACGATGTAGGCTGGCTTGAACAGTCTACCCAGACTTTCGGCGGAGATGACCCGTGCGCCGTACACCAGGTAGGCCAGCCCAATGCCAGCCACCGCCACAATGGAGGAGGCGATGGCGATGCTCCAGTTGAACTCCAGGGCATGCTCATCCGGAACGATGAACTCGCCAAACCAGTGGGCAGGTATGCCCAGGAAATCGAAGCCGGGTGGGTTGACAAAGCCGGTGATGATAGCGCCGACAGCCAGAACAACCAGTGGCAGCACCATAGCGGCTGGCGACTCGTGGGGCTTGCCGTGACCGTGTTCGCCGTGGCCGTGAGCGACATGGTCGTCGTGGCCGCCCTCCATCATGGGAGCAGGATCGGGCGCGCCGCCACCCTTGTACTCACCTTCAAAGGTGAGGAAGATGGCCCGAAAGATATAGAAGGCGGTCATGAAGGCGGCGATGATAGTGACCCAAAACACCGCTTTATGGCCGTGCCAGGCGGCGTTGAGGATCTCGTCCTTGCTCCAGAACCCGGCCAGAGGGAAGATACCGGAGAGGCTGAGGCCCGCGATAAGGAGCGTGATGTAGGTCCAGGGCATGTATTTACGCAGGCCGCCCATCTTCCGCATGTCGAAGGTGCCGCCGACGGCGTGGCTCACACTGCCGGATCCCAGGAACAGAAGGCCCTTGAAGAAGGCGTGGGTGAACAGGTGGAACATGGCCGCCACCGGCGACCCCATGCCCAGGGCCACCATCATGAAGCCAAGCTGGCTCACCGTGGAGTAGGCCATGACCCGCTTGATGTCGTTCATCACCAGGCCCATGCTGGCCGCCATGATGGCGGTGACCGCGCCCAGGCTGGCGACCAGGTTGAGGGCCGTCGCCGAGTGCTCGAAGATGGGGAAGGTGCGGGCTACCAGGAACACGCCTGCGGCCACCATGGTCGCGGCATGAATGAGGGCGCTGACCGGTGTAGGGCCTTCCATGGCATCCGGCAACCAGGTGTGGAGTGGGAACTGGGCACTCTTGCCTACGGCGCCGGAGAAGACACCCAACGTAAACCAGGTCAGGGCTGCCCCGCTAAGGACACCCGCGGCGGCGGCTTTCTCCAATTCGTCGATGTTAAAGGTGCCGACGACCTTGTAGGCAAACAGGATGGCGATAAGGAATCCCAGGTCGCCGAAGCGAGTGACGACGAAGGCCTTCACCGCCGCTCGGGCGGCGCTGGGCTTGTGGTACCAGAAGCCGATAAGCAGGTAGGAGCAGGTGCCCACCAGCTCCCAGAACACGAACATCATGAGCAGGTTGTCCGCCATCACCAGCCCCAACATGGAGGTGGTGAAGAGGGCCATGTAGGTGTAGTAGCGGGTGAAGCTCGGGTCGCCGGCCATGTAGCCCAGGGAGTAAATCTGGACCAGCAAGCTGACGATGGTCACCACCAGAAGCATGATGGCGGTGAGGCCGTCCACGCGCAGGCCCAGCTCGACGGTGAGCGGCCCCACCTTCATCCACTCGTGGGGATGGAAGTCCAGGGCGCCTCCGCTGCGGACATCGCCGAAGGCCCAGAAGGAGAGAATGAGGGAGCCAAGGATAGCGAGAATGGTAATAAGACCGGCGACCTGGGCCTTGGGTCCCAGGAAGGGTCGTACTAGGAAGCCGTTGAGGACGAAGGCGCCAAGCGGCAGCAGCAGGATGAACCAGGCGGCTAGTTCAGGCACAGGCTAGACCTTCCTCAGGATTTCTTCGGCCACGTGCTCCCGTCCTCGGGGGACATAAACGATGAAGGGCACGGTCTCGCTCCACGAGCGGATATCGCCTTCCGGCAGGATCCGCGTGGGAAGGCCCTCCCCTTCAAAGAGCTCCTTCCACATCTCAGCCGTCATGAGATTGGGTGCGCGTTTGAACTCAGCCCACATTGCTTAGCCTCGCATGGTGCTGGCGTCAGTAGCTTCCACCGTATCGCGGGCCCGGGCCACGGCGATGATGATGCCCAGCCCCAAGGCTACCTCCGCCGCCGCAACGGTGGCGATGAAGATGGCGAAAATCTGCCCGGTAAGCAGCGACGGCGTGACGAAGTGGGAGAAGGCCACCATCGCCACGTTCACCGCGTTGAACATGATCTCGATGGACATGAGCATGGCCACCACGTTGCGCTTGGCCAGCGCGCCAAACAGGCCGATGGAGAAGAGGACACCGGACAGCACGAGATAGTGGTTCAGGCCAATCTCCATACCTGTTACCTTTCCCGCCCCAGGCTGAGGGCGCCGATCATGGCCGCCAGCAGCAGGGCCGCTCCCGCTTCCATGGGCAGCACGTACTTGTTGAAGAGGGTGTCCGCAATGGCCGCCGTGGTGCCCTTGTCCTGGGCGATGGCCCCGGCCATGGCGGGGTTCGCCGCCTCGTTGGGCGTCCCCCAATCGGTATTGAGCACGACGACGGCTATCGTGATGAAGACCAGGATAGCCAACGCGCCCACGGCCCCGGCGTACTTATTGAACCGCCCGCCCTTTTGCACGTCCCGGGTCAGCATGATGGCGAAGATGAGCAGGATGGCGATGGCCCCGGCGTAGATGAGGACCTGCACTGCGGCCAGGAAGTCTGCCTCAAGCAGGACGTAGAGGACGGCGACGCTCAGGAAGGCCGTCACCAGGAACACAGCGGACCGGAAAAGGTCGCGGAGCAAGACCACTGCCAGGGCGGACCCCACGCTGACCACCGCCATGGCCCAGAAGGTGATCGCCACGCCTGTATCTTGCGCGTTCATCGCTAGCGACCAGCCTCGCGGGAAGATAGGTCTGTCTCGGGCGTGTACTGGCCCGCCTTTACTTCCAGGTGCGGGCGTAGGAAGGCGCTCGGCTTCTTCTTGGAGGAAACCAGTTCGTCCTTGTGGATGACCAGGTTGAGCCGGTCGTACTGGGCCCGCTCGAACTGGGTGCCCATGAACAGGGCATCGTAGGGGCAGGCCTCCACGCACAGGGCGCACATCATGCAGCGCCCGGTATCGATGTCGAACACCTCAACCTTGTAGTCGTTGCCGTGGTTAGGGTTCGGCTCAGGGCGGGTGACGATCTTTATGATGCCCAGGGGACAGTACTTGGCGCAGGAGGCGCAGCCGGTGCAGCGGTCCTCATACCACACGAACTCGTAGCCGCGATAGCGGGGCTGGACGGGAATGCGCTGCTCTGGGTACTGGACCGTGAAGGGCTTGCGGAAGGCGTGCTTGAGCGTGACCCCTAGACCTTTGAGAAGCTGCTCGCCGTACATCTGCTACCTCCCCCCCACCGTAGCGGGCCGCTCCGTCATAGGAGAAGCCGCCTGCTGCGGGACCACCTGGCGAGTCTTGCCCTGGAACCGGAACAGCTTGACCGCGCCCACAATCAACACCACACTGAGCGCGATATTGATGAGAGCGAACCACTCCGGGAACGTCGTAATCTGCTTCTCCAGAGCGGTGCCGGCATGCAGCGTCACCGTCTGGGTCAGGTCCAGGCTCTGGGCCGCCAGCACCTCGATGGCGGTAGCGGCCGTGATGATGATGCCCATGGGCATCATGAACTTCCAGGCGAAGCCTGTGATCTGGTCGATGCGCAGGCGCGGGAAGGTAGCCCGCACCCAGATGAAGATGAGCCACAGCGTCAGAACCTTGAGGGCGAACCAGACGTAGCCGGGCAAGAGTGGCCCTTTCCAGCCGCTGAGGAACAGGGTGGTGATGACGGCGCACCAGGCGAAGGCGCCGGCGTACTCGCCCAGCATGAACAGCCCCCACTTCATGCCGCTGTACTCCACATGGTAGCCCGTGGTCAACTCGGACTCCGCCTCCAGCACGTCGAAGGGGGTGCGGTTGAGCTCGGCGGAGACGGCGGTGAAGAGCAGCAGGAAGGCCAGGGGCTGCATGATAGCGAAGGGCACGAAGCGCTGGGCGTCCACGATATCGCTCATGCGCAGCGAGCCGGCCATGATGACCACGGGCAGGATAGCCAGGGCCAGCGGGATTTCATAGCTGATGAGCATGGCGACGGCGCGGGCGGCGCCCACCAGAGCGTACTTGTTGTTGGAGGCCCAGGCCGCGGCGAACACCGCCACCTCGATCACCGCCGTGACGGCGACGACGAACAGGATGCCGATGTTGAGGTCGGCGAAGGATGCCCGATAGGAATAGGGAATGACGGAGAAGACGATGAAGACGGGGATAGCCGCCAGCACCGGGGCCACGTTGAAGATGAGCTTGTCCGCGTTGGTGGGCGTGATGCCTTCCTTGGTCATGAGCTTGACCGCATCGGCGAAGGGCTGCAGCAGCCCCATGGGGCCGACGCGGTTGGGGCCGATGCGCGACTGGAGGCGGCCCAGCCACTTGCGCTCGATGTAGATGAAGAAGGGGGTGAGCATGGCGGGCAGGTTCACGATGACCGCCGCCGCAATCAAGGCGACAAGGATAAACGCCAACCAGTCCGGCAAGGGATCCAGACCGCTGTGGAGCTTGTCGCCCACAGTCCCAAAGAAGTTAAGGATCCACCTTTCGGCCCAGTTTGGCGCGCCGCTCGGTTCCATTACCGGTCAATCTCCCCGACGTTCACGTCAAGACTGCCAAAGATCACGATGAGGTCGGCCAGCTTCCACCCGATGCTGATGTCCCGCAGCACCGTCAAGTTGATGAGCGACGGAGCGCGGATGCGGCAGCGGTACGGCGAGATGCCGCCGTCGCTGACCAGGTAGAAGCCCAATTCGCCCTTGGGCGCCTCCACGTGCCCGTAGGCCTCGCCGACGGGCGGGCGCAGGAGGTTCGGCACTTCAGCCTTCACCGGCCCGGTGGGCATCTGCTCCATGCACTGGCGGACGATGCGCAGGCTCTGCCGCATCTCCTCCAGCCGCATCAGGAAGCGGTCGTACACATCGCCGTACTGGCCGGTAGGGATGTCGAACTGGAGCCGCTCGTACACCTCGTACGGGTCGGCCCGGCGCAGGTCCCAGCCCAGGCCGCTGGCGCGCAGGCAGGGGCCGGTTATCGAGCAGTTGATGGCCTTCTCCAGGGGCAGGACGCCGACGCCCTTGGTGCGGGCGACGAGGATTTCGTTCTCGCGCAGCAGGGCCTCGTAGTCGTCGATGCGGGTCTTCATGTCGTCGACGAAGGTGGTGAGGGCGGGCATGAACTCCGGCGGCAGGTCCATGCTGACGCCGCCGGGCCGCATGTAGCTGAAGGTGATGCGGGCGCCGCACACCATCTCGAACAGGTCCATGATCTTCTCGCGCTCGCGGAACATGTACATCCAGGGCGTGGCGAAGGCCCCCACGTCGTTCATGAAGGAGCCCAGGGCCATGAGATGGCTGGCGATGCGCATCAACTCCACCATGAGAACCCGGAGGTACTGGGCCCGCTCCGGGGTCGTGACGCCCATGAGCTTTTCCACCGTCACACAGTAGGCCAGGTTGTTCGACATGGAGGCCAGGTAGTCCATGCGGTCCGTGAGCGTGATGATCTGGCCGTAGGTGCGCTCCTCCGCCAGCTTCTCCGT
>JACPQI010000119.1 GCA_016190545.1 Chloroflexota bacterium | reverse complement strand
TCACGGGCCACGGCGGCGTTGACTGTGCAACTGATAGGCGCGGCCCCGCCGACGCGCTGGATGGTGCGCTTGCGGCAGCCCTCGCCGGCGCCGGTGCACTTGCGGATCTCGTCGGCCCGCCCCTCTTGCGCTTTCGTGCCAAACTCCGGGTCGGCGATGAAAGCGCGCACCACGCCGATGAGGTCGGCCTGGCCGCTGGCGAGGATGCGCTCCGCCTGTGCTGGGTCCACGATGCGGGCCGACACGAGGACTGGAACGCCAACCGCTTTCCGTATCGCCGCCGTGAACGGCGTGAACACCCCGTGTGGGGTGTCCATCGGGGAGACGGTGGGCACGGTGACGCCGGCCTTGCGCCCTGATTCGCTGGCGCCGCTGATGTTGAAGTAGTCCACCTGCGGCTTGAGGCGGCGCGCGATCTCCTCTTCCGACTCAATGCCCTGGGCCATCAACTGCTGCACCGCCGCAATGTCCGCTTTGGGCGCGATCCTGCGGGCGATGTCCACCATGTCCTGCAGGGAAAGCCCTCCCTCCACCAACTCGTTGCCGGGCATGCGCAGGCCCACCGGAAAGTCGGGCCCTACCGCCTTGCGCACCGCTTCAATGACCTCGACGACGAAACGCATGCGGTTCTCCAGGCTGCCGCCGTACTTGTCGGTGCGTTTGTTGGTGATGGGCGAGAGGAAGGAGTTGAGCAGGAGGCCGTGGCAAGCGTGGACCTCTACGCCGTCCATGCCCGCTTCTTTCACCCGCCTGGCCTGTTGAGCGTGGACAAAGATGACTTCTTGTATCTCCTCTTCATCAAGCTGGTGGGGGATGTTGCCCAGCATCTCGTCCGCTACCGTCGACGGCCCGATGCCGGCCTGCCAGTTATCAAAGATGTCGTAGTTGCCGGTGTGGACAAGCTGGCCGAAGCAGGCCGCCCCATGGCGGTGGATAAGTTCCGTCTCCTCTCGGAGCAGGGGTGTCAGCCACCCATCATAGAATGTGACGCCGTCCGGCTTGGCTGGGTTGGGGAGCAGCACATCGGAGCCGCCCAGGTAGCCGGGAGGCAGACGGGTCGGCGGACCCACGGTGTAGGGAAGGATGCCGTAGACCGAAGGGTTGCTGCAGATAATGAGCGCCACACCGCCTTTCGCGCGCTCTTCGAGGTAGCGATAGAACCGTTTGAGCGGCACGCGCGGCTCGTGGGCAGTGAGCACCAGGCGGTTTTTGAGGGTGAGCGTGCCTACCTGCATGGGGCTGAACAGCTTTGGGAACACGGTCATCGCTCTAGTCCGTCCTTACACTGATGTCCCGCAGAAGCGCTGCACACTCGGACTTGACCGGAGAGGACAAGTCAGGGCGCGAGAGCGCTTTCGAGCGACACGATTCTCGCACACTAGGAACGACGATGCAATAGGGGGCACGCACACGCTGCGTCAGCGCGAGCGTATGCGGTTACTCAGGGCTTATCGGTAAGCGTCACTCAACCGCTGGACGCTCAATGAGCTCGATGGGAATCCCGTCAGGGTCCCGGAGCATCACCGTGTAGGTGCCTGTCCTGTAGTTGACCACCGGTTCGCTATCGAACCGCACACCCATCGCGCTCAGGCGCTGATAGTCGGCCCGCGCGTCCTTGGTGAGCAAGCCTAAGTGCGGTGAACCGGCCTCGTTCATTGGCGGAGGCTTGGTCCCTTTCCCCTTGGGGCTGCGGAATTCGATAAGCTCAAGCGCGATAGACCCGGTGCGGAGGAAGGCGACGGCTATGGAGGCGTCCTTGAATGACATCAACGCCTCCACGAGAGGCCCGGAGTAGTCGCCCCGGCGGGCGACGTGAAAGCCGAAGCATTTCTGGTAGAACTCGATGGTGCGCTCTAGATTGCTGACGGTCAGGCTCACGTGGTTCAGTATGGCGGGCATGGCGTTCCCTCCTTTGCTCGTTGCTAAGCGGCGCTACCACGACTTCAGGGCGCTACATAGTTTCGTGAGACTTTCCTTGGCGTCGCCGAACAGCATCATGCAGTTCGGGCTGAAGTACAGGTCGTTGTCCACACCGGAGAAGCCTGGGCGCATGCTGCGCTTGAGGACGACGACTGATTTGGCCCGTTCGACGTCTAGTATAGGCATTCCGTAGAGCGGGCTGTCCTTGTTGCGCCTGGCGGCCGGGTTGGTGACGTCGTTGGCCCCCACCACAACGGCAATGTCCGCGGCGGGAAAGGAGGGGTTTATCTCCTCCATGGGGTACAGAAGGTTGTAGGGGATGTTGGCCTCCGCCAAGAGGACGTTCATGTGCCCCGGCATCCGGCCCGCCACCGGGTGAATGGCGTATTTAACATCTATGCCGCGCTTGGTCAAAATGTTGGCAAACTCGGCGACGGCGTGCTGGGCCTGGGCGACTGCCATGCCATAGCCTGGGACAATGATGACGGAGCGGGCGGCGTCCAGCAGAGAGGCCATCTCTTCCGGCACGATGGTGCGGATTGACCCCTTTTCTTCACTCACCGTAGCCTTGTCCGACTTTCCGGCCACCTTGCCGAAGGCGCCGAAGAGCACGTTTCCTGCCGAGCGGTTCATCGCTCTCAACATGAGCAAGGCGAGAAGGAAGCCCGATGTGCCGTCGAGGGAGCCGGTGACGATCTGGATCTTGTTCAGGAGCACGAAGCCCATAGCGGCGTCAGCCAGGCCGCCATAGG
>JACPQI010000118.1 GCA_016190545.1 Chloroflexota bacterium | reverse complement strand
ATAGTAGCCCAGCATGGTCATCTTGCGCGCCCGCTTGGGGCCCAGGTGCATGATGGCCGAACCCAGGTTCCCGTCCACCGAGGCGCCCACCCACCGGTATGCCGGGTGTCCGAACACAGCGTCGTCGGAGGCGATGACGAGGTCCGAGGCCAGGATCCACCACATGGCGATGCCCATGCAGTAGCTCTTGGCTTCCACGATGGTGAACTTCGGCAAGTAGCTCCAGCGGTCAATGATGCCGCCGGGAGCGAAGTAGAACCGGTCGGTGGCCAGACGGGTCCGCTGGGGGGCGTGCCGCTCGCCAGGCAGGTTCCGCTGGATGCCATGCACAAAGCCGAGCTGCGCCATGTTGTGGCCGGTGGAGAAACAGGGGCCGGCGCCACGGAGCACTACGGACTTGACGTCGTCGTCCGCCTCGACCTCGTCCATAATCCGGTGCCACTCGAGATAGTCGGCCCGGTCAAAGCAGTTCAGCTTGGTAGGGTTATTGATGGTGATTTGGGCGCTGCGGGTCTTGGGGTCTTTGGTGTACACGAGGACCGAGTTATGGCGGTCCAGTTCCTGGTCCCAGAGCTGGTGCCCTCTCATGTCATAGTACATCGTCCGCTTCGGATATTTCGCTGCTTGGGCCATTGTCTCCCCTCCTCATAATATGTTTCTCATTGTTGACCTGCTACACTCTAGCTCAGGTGGTGTGTGGTGTCAACGCGATGTATCCGCAGCAGCGTGTCCGGCAGCATCAGGTTGCGGCTTTCGCGTGCGGTGGTACACTCGATATGGGTCCCAGGCGCGTCATGTGCCTCCTGCAGCCTATCCGGGAGTGCGTACCATGTACAGCAAAATCCTGGTCGCCCTGGACGGATCCGAGACTGCCGAGCAGGTGTTGCCCTACGCACGTCTCCTCGCTAAAGGGCTGCGGATCCGAGTGGAGCTCGTTCGCGTCTTGGAGCCTTTACCCCTTGCTCTCGTGGAGGTCTCTTACAGCGTTGCTCAGGATACCGCGCGCCTCCGCCGTCAGGCCGAGGAGTACCTGAGCGCCTTAGCTAACCGGCTCTATCAGGACGATGACGTTCCCGTGACCTCTCTGCTGTTGGAGGGCAGCCCCGCTTCTGCCATCATCCATGAGGCGGCGAAGGACCCCGCCACCCTCATCGCCATGGCCACCCATGGCCGTTCCGGCGTTACCCGCTGGGCCTTGGGCAGCGTGACCGACAAGGTCTTGCACGTCGCCAGCAACCCACTCATCATCATCCGCGCCCTAGCCCATACGCCTTCGCCTAACACCGTGGCCCTCAAGCGGGTTATTGTGCCCTTGGACGGCTCACCGACGGCTGAGGAAGCCCTGCCCCACGCTCTGGCCTTAGCCAAGCCGCTGGGCCTTACTATGACTCTGCTACGCGTCGTCCCAACCGCTGCCGACTACTATCGCTACGTGGGCCTTGTGGGTGGCCCCTACATGGACATCGCCAGGGAGGCGGACGAAGAGGCGTCACGCTACTTGGAGCAGACGGCGCAGCAGATGCGCGCGCTGGGAGCCCCACCTGTCGAGCCCCTCCTCTGCCACGGCCCGCCCGCAGACGCCGTCGTCGACACCTCCAAGCAGTTCAAGGACAATCTTATCGGTCATGACCACCCACGGGCGCACCGGGGCGGGGCGCTGGCTCCTGGGCAGCGTCACCGATCGCGTAGTGAGCAGCGCGGGCTACCCCGTCCTCGTCATCCGAGCCAAAGAGACATCCGACAAATAAAGAGCGAAAGGAGCGAGCTATGAGTCCCGTCCACATCTACAAGCTCTCGGCCTACCCCAAGGAAGTCGCCCTCCGCGACAGCACTAAGGTCAACCTTAAGCCTATGACCAAGGACGAGGCCGACGGGCTCCTTGCCTTCTTTTCCAAAGTGCCGGCAGAAGAGCGCCACTATCTGAAAGAAGACGTTACCTCCCCCAAGGTCATGCACCGTTGGGCTGAGGAGATGGACTACGACCGCGCCCTTCCGCTCTTGGCCTGGGTGAATGGCAACGTCATAGCAGATGGCGTTCTCCTGCGCACCCGAGCCGGCGCCCGGCGGCACGTCGGCGAAATCCGCATCGTCGTCGACCCAGCCCACCGTGCCCGAGGTCTGGGCACTCTCCTCATGCACGAGCTGGCCGCCATCGCCAACGACAACGGCCTGGAACGCCTCCTCTTTCAGGCAGTCATGGAGCGAGAGGATGCCGCCATCAAGGCCGCCGAGTTCGTCGGCTTCGTCAAGGTCGGCGTCCTTCCAGGCCACGCCAAGGACCTCGACGGCCACCCCCGCGACATCCTCATCTTGGAGATGCCATTGGGCAAGTGGTTCGACTGGTGGCCCTTCTAAGCGCCTATCCTAGAACTGTCAGCATCGGGGAGCCCAGAGGGGCGACGCCCCTCTGGCAGGGGCACGGGAGTGTCCCCCGTTTCCTCTTTTATTCTCTCCCTTCTCCCGCGGGAGAAGGGAGACCAAGAGCCTGTCCTGAGCGAAGTCGAAGGAGGGATGAGGTCTCCAGTCCTGAGTCTTCTGAAGGGGTAGGAGT
>JACPQI010000116.1 GCA_016190545.1 Chloroflexota bacterium | reverse complement strand
TTGTTGTATATGAAGATGCGCCAGGGAGTCGTGATCTGCACCTGCATCACACGGCCTATGTGTTCATTGGTTTCGACGCTGACGCGCAGGGCTGTTTCGGCCCGGGTGCGGACGGGGCCGTAGTAAAAGACGGTGAACGGCCCTTCCTGCACCTGCTGCCAGGTGAACCGGCTGTCCGCGAATTCAAACGTGCGGTGGGGAGTCTCCAGGCTGTTGCCGGCGGTGTCCGTCACCTCGTACCAGTATTCGATGAGGGTGCCGGGAGGACTGTACTGAGCGCCGCTCAGGCGCAACGTGTACTGGGCGGTAGCGCTATTGCCCTGGACGGTCACCGCCGGCCTGGCGAACCGCACGACCCGCCTCGTGCCGACGAAGAAGCGGAGGGCCACATCACGGATGGGCGCGACACTCGCCACCTCCAGATTGAAGATGACGCCTTCCGGGAAGTTGTTCTTCGGTTGCTCAGAGACCACGCGAATGGGCGACGCCTGGGCGGATACCGGCGCGGCGCTGGCCAGGACAGGCGCAAACGCAGTGAACGTCATCACGACCGCGAAAGCTAGGAGATGTGCCGCACGCATAGCAGTGGAACCAGCATAGCACGTCGAATCGCTTATGGAGAAGGGCTGCGCTCGGCGACTACATTAGGGAAGTTCTCTCAGTCTCCTGGTTGAATGGGCGGCAGACGTAAGCTTGCTGCGCGCCATCTCTTGTTCCTATTGGCTAGCCCTTCCAAGGCCCGCCTGCTGCGAGACCGGGAGATGCGTGAGCGCTACCACTCACTGCGGCGCTCTTGCTCTTCGCCTTCCTCTTCTTCCTCTTCAAAGTCCTGGTCGCTGTAGACACCCAGTTCCCGACCCTGGTAGACGGCGATGATGAAATCGTCGCGCGGCGTCTCGGCGGGCATGACCAACTCTTCGTCGATGATCTGGATGAGGTCCTCAATCTCCTCCTGGGTGACACTTTCATTCACGATGAGGGTGGCGTGGACGACGGTGGGTGCGAAGTGGAGGTCCACCCGCCCGATTTGCCGCTCGCCGTCCAGAATGAGGAGAGATTCGGAATGGGGGGTACGGCAGTCTCGTTCAAAGTAATAGCGGGACACGGGAACCTCCTTGCGACCCCAATGACAAGGGTTTATTATACTACAGTGCCGGAAAGCCGGAGATATGAGTCCTAAGCTGGCCACGCCGATGACTCTCTGCTGGGAGAAGCTATGCCTCCATCCATCATGACACCGGAGCTCCAGGCCGCTGTAGGTAAAGAGGGGACGTCCTTCACGCTGGAGGTCGAAAAGGGCCATGTCCGCCGTTTTGCCGAGGCGGTCCGCTGGCCCAAGACTCCCAATCCGCTTTATACGAACGACGCCTATGCCCGCTCGACCCGCCAAGGCGGGGTCATTGCGCCACCGAGCTTCCTGACGTGCCTGCCACGGGACCTGGAGCTCATCAGCAGCGTGCCATGCCCCAAGCCCAGGACCGTCCTCAACGGCGGCACCATCATCGAGAACCTGCTGTCTATTCACCCCGGCGATGTGCTGACCGGGCGCACCCGCATCGCAGCCCTCAAGGAGGTGCCGCGCGGCGAAAACGAGGTCATGCTCATCATGAGTTGCGAGACCCGGTGCTGGAACCAGCGCAACGAGCAGGTAGGCTCCCGCACCACCAACATCCTGCTCATGGTACCCGTGCCTGCGCAGGGCAAGGAGGCGACGGTATGACCGCCACCCAGAAACGGTTGCTGTGGGACGAGGTACAGGAGGGCGCCGCGCTGCCGTCTTACACGGTGAAGTGCGGATATATGGAGATGAACCGCTTCGCCGGCCCCAACGACGAATTTGTGCCTATCCACATGGATCCGGACTACGCGAAGAACGAGGCCGAGCTGCCGGGCGTCATTATCATGGGCAACCTGAAAATCGCCTATATCACCGACGCGCTGGAGGACTGGGCCGGCCCGGACGCCTGGGTCCGCAAGGTGAGCGTCCAGTTCCGGGGCATGGACCTGGTGAACCAGACTCTGACCGCATCAGGCCAGGTGAAGCGCAAGTATACGGAGCACGGGAAGCGCTTGGTGGAATGCGAGGTGTGGGTGGACAACGACCAAGGGCAGCGGGGCACTGTCGGAACGGCCATCGTCGAGCTCCAGGCGCGAGCGTCGTAGGATGAAAACGAAAAGAATGCCCATGCCCCGCCAGCCGGCCCAGCCCACCTGGGACTTCCAGCTCGACTCGGATGAAGGCGAGCACCTCAGTCAGATCGAGGACAAGGCGCTGCTGGAGCGGCTGGGGCTCATCAATGCGGGGGCGCGCCTCGCGGCGACGCTTGCCGTGCGGGTATGCGAGCGGCCCAAGGCGAGCAGCCGAGAGGTGTTGCTGGGGCTGCTGGTCATCCGGGCCGCCGACCAGCTTCGAGTCACGGCGATGTCGCTGACGCTGGGGCACTATCACTCGGTGCCGCTCCTGCTCCATGCGGCGGTGGACACCCTCTCCACCCTGCATCACGCCGCCTCGTCACCCAAGCGCCTAAAGACCTGGGCTCTTCTGAGCAGTCTGCGCGGCGATGAGCGGGGCATCGATGCCCAGGCGACGGAGAAACTGCGGGGCCGGTTCCATACGGAGGCGCGGGAGGCCTACGACGCTCTATTGGCCAAAGACGCCGATCAGCTTCCCGTGCTGGAGGCGATGCGCGGCTTCAACCGTGAGCCGGTCCCCGTCGTCGATCGGCTGTACGAGACGTTGGCCGTGTCGCCGCGGCTGAAGGACGTCTTTGAGGAGAAGACGCTGCGGGTGCTGCAAGGGCCGCGCAGGGACCTGGAGAAGGCGCTTGCCTCGCTGGAGTTGCGTCCCTCCTTCAAGCCTTCCATTCTTGCGCAGGAGTTGCCGGAAGGGGTGCGTGAGGAGGACCTGGTGATGGCCCAGGGCGTGCTCTATAATGAAGACCTCTTAGACCACTACGTGCAGATCGCTCATGTTGCGACCCATCACCTTTACCTGCTGGCCGAGGCCAACTTCAAGCGCGGCTCCGACGCCGCCCTAGTGAAGGCGGGCGCGCAATGGCTGGAGCGCTCCCAGGCCCGCCTGCCGGCGCAGCAGGAGAGTGTGTGAAATGTCATGCTGAGGAGCTCAGCGACGAAGCATCTGGGGAGGGGTCACTCCCCGCCGCACCAGATTCTTCGCTGGCGCTTAGAATGACATTTTTCAACGGATTCCTGATTCACCACACTATGGCCGGACCTGGCCGCTGCCCAGGATGATCCACTTGTAGCTGGTCAGTTCTTTCTGCCCCATGGGGCCGCGAG
>JACPQI010000115.1 GCA_016190545.1 Chloroflexota bacterium | reverse complement strand
CGCCCGTCCTTCAGGCTCTTCAGCTTGAAGCGCACCATGTTCGCCCGCTGCGCCACCTTGGAATGGGCATACTCCACCACCTGGAACAAGTCGCCGCCGATGTCCACCACAACGCCGCGCTTGAAATCGCCCGCAGTGATCATATCTGTCCGTCGCTCCTGTCCTTAAACTCCCACAAGTTCGCGCTTCGGCGCCCTCGTCAGGTCCCGCGCCTGCCCGTTCTCTAGCATAACGATGTCCTCGATGCGTACGCCACCCCAACCGGGAATGTAGATGCCCGGCTCAATGGTGAACACCATGCCGTCCTCCAGCGTGGCGGTGGAGAGGTGCGAGACTCTCGGGTCCTCGTGTACCGCCAGCCCGATGCCGTGGCCCAGTCCGTGGCCGAACTGCTCTCCGTAGCCCGCCCGCTCGATGACCTGCCGTGCCAGGGCGTCGCCTTCCTTCCCGCTCATCTTCGCCCGCACCGTGGCAATGGCCGTCAGTTGTGCCCCCAGCACGATGTCGTAGACCTTGCGGAACTGGGCGTCCGGCTTGCCGATGCACACCGTCCGCGTCAGGTCGCTGCAATAGCCGTCCAGCTTTGCGCCCATATCGATGACGATAGGCTCGCCTGTCTGCACCTGCCGGTCGGACACCCGGTGGTGCGGCAGTGCCGCGTTAGGCCCCGAACCCACGATGATGTCGAAGGAGGGGCCGTCCGCGTCGTGCTCCTTCATGTGCTTCTCCAACTCCCAGGCCACCTGGCGCTCCGTCATGCCAGGCCGCAGCCGCTCCGACACGTGAGTAAAGGCCGCGTCCGCCAGGTCGATGGCCCGTTGCATCACGGCCAGTTCCTCCGGCTCCTTGTAAGCGCGCAGCGACTCCACCACGCCCTGGGTGGGCACAAGCTCCACCTTCATTTCAGGCCCCAGCTTCGACACGGCCTCCTTCATCTGCTGGTACAGCGCGAAGGTCACCGTCGCCGCCTCAAAGCCCAGCCGCTTCACGCCCAGGGCCCGCAGCGGTTCCAGGAGCCAGCTCTCCAGGTCGCCCGTCACCTTCACCAGGGTGAAGAGAGGCGACTGCCGGCCCATCTGCTCCCAGTAGCGGAAGTCCGTGGCGATGAGCTGCTGCGATTCGGAGATGATGAGGTTCCCCGCCGACCCAGTGAACCCCGAAAGATAGCGCCGGTTCTCCGGGCTGGAGACCAGCAGCGCGTCCAGCCCTTGCTCTTTCAGCTTGGCCCTTAGCTTCTGCACCCGCTGTGACACTATGCGCATCCCTTCTAGGTCTGGCTAGGAAATAAGGGAGTCCAGAGGGGTCATCCCATCTGGCGGGGGGAAATGGGGGGTGTCCCCTCACCGCTTCTTTTCCTCTCCCTCTCCTGTATCACGGGAGAGGGAGAACGAGAGGGTCCTGTCTTCCCTTCTAGGTGGTGCGCCAGCAATTCCAGGGCGGCGATGTACCCCCGCCAGCCGAAGCCGGAAACCTGCCCCAGCGCAATGGGCGCAATGACCGATTTATGCCGCCACTCCTCACGGGCGTAGATGTTGCTCAGGTGCACCTCTACCACCGGCAGCCCTGTATCAGCGAGAGCGTCTCGCAGGCTGTACCCGTAGTGAGTCAGGGCGCCAGGGTTGATGATGACGCCCTTGGCATCCTTCGACGTGCTTTGGAGAAAGTCGATGATTTCACTTTCCCCGTTGGCTTGGAAGTGCTTGATAGTTGCGCCAAGCTCCTTGGCCCGGCGCTCTACGCGGCCCACCACTTCGGCCAGCGTCAAGCTGCCGTAGTGCTTCGGGTCCCGCCTTCCCAACCGGTTAAGGTTGGGGCCGTTCACCAGCAGTATCTTCATCCTTCGCCCCTTGTCCCTCTTTCCTCGTCCCTTGTTCCTTGCCCCTCGCCCTCGGATGCGCCGAAAGGTACACCCGACGCGCTTGGGCCTGTGTCACATGAGTATACACTTGCGTCGTCGCCAGGCTGGCGTGGCCCAGCAGCTCCTGCACCACGCGCAGGTCAGCCCCGCCGTCCAGCAAGTGGGTGGCGAAGCTATGGCGCATGGTATGGGTGTGTACGTTCGGCGGCAGGCCCAGGGCCGTCGCCCGCTTTTTCACAATCGTCTGAATGCTGCGTGCTGTCAGTTGCCCGCCCTTGTGGTTGAGAAACACTGCGTCTGACGTGACGGTGCCTACGAGGGCTGGGCGACCGTGCTTAAGATAGGCCCGCAGCGCGTCGCAGGCCGGTGTCCCCATAAGCACAATGCGCTCCTTGTTTCCCTTGCCCAGCACTCGTAGCTCACGTTCGCCCAGGTCCACGTTCCTCAGCGTCAGCGAGGCGGCCTCGCTCACCCGCACCCCCGTGGCATAGAGCATTTCCAGCAGCGCCTTGTCTCGCAGCCCCAGCGGCGTGTCCTGGCCGGGCGCGTCCAGCAGCGCCTTCGCTTGCTCTGGAGAGAGGAAGGACGGCAGTCGCTTGTCCAGCTTGGGCGCCTTCACCGTCGCCACCGGGTTGAGCGTCACCACACCCTCGCGCTTGAGAAACCGGTAGAAGGTGCGCAAGGTAGTTAGCTTCCGCGCCACGCTCGCTTTGACATAGCCGAGCGTGGTCAGCCAGGCCAGGTAGCTACGTACCATGAGCTTGTCCACCTGAGACAAGTCGGTGACGCCCCGCTTCTTGATGAAGGCGAGGAAAGGCTGCAGGTCCGTCATGTAGTTGCGGACCGTGTAGCGAGAAGCTTTGCGCTCCAGCCGGAGGAACGTCTTGAACCGATGGACGTGGGCGTCCATCGCCGTTACGGCTGGGCCGCGCCCGCCGGCTGGGCCTGACGCTGCTCCACCGCTACCT
>JACPQI010000121.1 GCA_016190545.1 Chloroflexota bacterium | reverse complement strand
GCTCAAGCAGAGCCACATCTTCCGGGAAAACCAGAAGGTGGGCGATCTCATCATGGATAGCAACGAGCTGGAGCGTGAGCGCGGCATCACCATCCTGGCGAAAAATACGGCGATTACGTACCGGGGCCACAAAATCAACATCATCGATACGCCGGGGCACGCCGACTTCAGCGGCGAGGTAGAGCGCGTCATCAACATGGCGGACGGCGTCCTGCTCGTGGTGGACTCTGTGGACGGCCCCATGCCGCAGACGGAGTACGTGCTGCGCCAGGCCCTGAAGAAACACCTCAAGCCCATCGTCATCATCAACAAGATCGACCGGCCCGCCGCCCGCGTGCCGGAGGTCGTCTCTATGGTGCAAGACCTCTTCCTGGAGATCGCCGTCGATCCCGACCAGCTTGA
Source organism: Chloroflexota bacterium (assembly GCA_016190545.1). The sequence goes on along the minus strand of JACPQI010000121.1, from coordinate 4,481 downwards.
TTTCCCCATCCTCTACGCCGCCGCCAAGAGCGGCTACGCCGTGGCGGACCTCAAGGACGAACCCAAGAGCATCGAGCCTGTCTTCGAAGCGATGGTCAATTACATCCCACCGCCTCAGGGCAACCCCGATGACCCCTTCCAGTTCCAGGTGGCGGCCCTGGACTATGACTCGCACATTGGCTCAATCGCCATAGGGCGCGTATTCAGCGGCAAGGTCGCGCCCGGAGACCGCGTCTCCTGCCTTCACCGCACCGGCGAAACCGCCCAGTTCCAGGTGACCAAGGTCTTTCTCTTCCAAGGCCTGTCCCGCTCCGAAGCCGACTACGCCGCAGCCGGGGATATCGCGGCCATTGCCGGCCTCGATAGCGTGTTCATTGGCGATAACCTGATTCACCCCGATACCGCCTACGCATTGCCCAGCTTCGAGATCCAGGAGCCGACGGTCAAAATGACCTTCGGCGCCAACACCAGCCCCCTCGCAGGACGGGAGGGGAAGTTTTGCACATCGCAACAGTTGCACGCCCGCCTCATGAAGGAGCTGCGCACCAACGTAAGCCTGCGCGTGGAAGACACAGACAGCCCCGAGGTGTTCCTGGTGTCCGGGCGCGGCGAGTTGCACCTGGCTATCCTCATCGAGACCATGCGGCGTGAGGGTTACGAATTCCAGGTCTCCAAGCCGGAAGCCATCACCAAGACGATTGAAGGTCAGACCTACGAGCCCTACGAGCGGCTCCTCATCGACACGAAGGACGAGTATCTAGGGGTCATCACGCAGGAGCTGGCGGCCCGCCACGCTCAGATGCAAGATATGAGGAGCGACGGCTCCGGCAACGTTCGGCTGGAGTTCAAGGTCTCCACACGGGGACTCATTGGGTTCCGCAGCTTTCTGCTGCGAGCCACGCGCGGCAACGGCGTGATGAACACTCTGCCTTTGGGATACGAGCCCCTCGGACCTGAGGTCCGCTCCACGCGCATGGGCTCCCTCATCGCCGCCGAAGCCGGGACAGCCGTCACCTACGGCCTTAATAACGCACAGCAGCGCGGCATTACCTTCCCTGACCCCGGCACCGAAGTCTACGAAGGCATGGTCGTGGGCATTCACTCCCGTGACAGCGACCTGGTGGTGAACGTGTGCAAGGAAAAGAAGCTCACCAACGTCCGGTCGTCAACGTCCGACATCGCCATCAAGCTGACGCCACCCGTGAAGTTCAGCCTGGAAGAGTTCCTGGACTTCATCGCTGATGACGAACTCCTTGAAGTTACCCCCCTCAGCCTGCGCGTCCGCAAGCGGATCCTCTCCGGCGATGAGCGGCACCGCGCGAACCGTAGCCAGGTCAAGGTCTAGGCCCAGGCCATTCATCTTCCTCCCCTCTTTCCTGCTGGTCTAGTCCGCAGCTTTGTCTGGCACGATAGAGAGAATGAGGCGAGTAGGGACCGGACCGCCATCCGCTACCGGAGCTGCGGCATCACCTCCTTGGAAATCGCTTCAAAGGCCTTGACAGTCTTGTCCAGGGTGTTTCGACCCTGGCTCGCCTGATAGTACGCCGAGTAGTGTGTCAGTCCGGCGGCCTTGTACCTCTTGAGCATGGTAGCGATCTGCTGCGGGTTTCCCACAAGCACCGGCTGCCCGGCCTCGCGGCCCACCAGCCTGGCCTCGCCGCCGCCTTTGGCGTCCAGGTCCACCGTCACCACGCTGCTCATCGAGTACTCAAAATGATCGACGTCGCGGCCTTGCTGCTTGGCGAGCTCCCTGATCTTCCTGATGTGAGTGGCCAACTCATCGGGCTCCAGCCCCACGCCATGCCAGCCGTCGCCGAAGCGGACCACGCGACGCAACGCGGCGTCGGTCAGCCCCCCGATCCAGAGAGGTGGGTGCGGCTTTTGCAGGGGTCGGGGCCGCAGGCTGAAACCGGAGACCTTGAACCACCGTCCCTGCACGTTGGCATCGTCCTTCGTCCATAGCTCCTTGAAGATGGTGAGGTATTCATCCGCCATGGCGCCGCGCTGCTCGTAGGTGGGCGACCCCATCGCCTCCATCTCCTCCCGGAACCAGCCCACGCCGGCGCCCAGGATGAGCCGGCCCCGTGACATCACGTCCAGCGTCGCTAGGATCTTGGCGGTGTAGACGGGGTGCCGCAGCGGCAGCACGAGGACGCTGGTGCCCAGCCGCACTCGCTTCGTCACCGAGGAGATGCATGAAAGGACGGTCAGCAGCTCGAACATATTGTTGTCCGGATTGAAGGACCACTTCCCCTCTTTGTGGTAGGGGTAGGACGAGGTGAAGCCTTTGGGCACCACCATATGGTCGGAGCAGAAGACGGAGTAGAAGCCCAATTCATCCGCTGCCTGAGCCCCCGTCAGCAGGTACTCACGCACCTCAAGCGGCGGGAGATCGCTCAGGTTCCGCAGCGTTGCTCCGAACTTCATGACGCCACCTCCAGCGGAGACACGCCTGGTGAGCTATCCCGAAGCGTGCTGAAAGCCGAAATCTCACAGCATTATACTGGATAGTCTGCTCATACGCTGAGACAGGAATTCGCTCAATGATTCCAAACGGGGTGCAGGGGCTTTGCCCATGCCGGGGGCATGGGGCCTGTCCTTGAGCGCAAGCGAAGGAGTGTCCCCCTTCTTCCTTTTTCTTCCCCGCTCCCTTGATAGGGAGCGGGGAACACAGCGGGTGAGGGTTTTCGAGACAGCTTCAGCCGCACAGCTACAGCTTCTTCAGCTTGGCCTGGAACTGCTTGCGGAACTTCGCCACCTTGGGCGCGACGACAAACTGGCAGTAGGGTTGAGCGGCGTTGCGCTGGAAGTAGCGCTGATGGTACTGCTCCGCCGGATAGAAGACGGTGAACGGCGCCACTTCGGTGACGATGGGGTCTCGCCACACCTTCGTCTTTGCAAGCTCCGCGACCATATCCTCGACGACGGCTTTTTGCTCAGGGCTGTGATAGAAGACCGCCGAGCGGTACTGGGTGCCCACGTCCGCGCCCTGGCGATTGAGAGTCGTGGGGTCGTGAATAGAGAAGAAAATGCCGAGAAGTTCGCGGAAGGAGATGGCCCCTGGGTCGAAGGTGACCTGCACAGCTTCGGCGTGGCCCGTGCCGCCCGCGCACACCTGCTCGTACGATGGGTCCGCCGCGTGGCCGCCGGCGTAGCCCGACTGCACCCTCTCCACCCCCTGCGCCTGCTCGAAGACCGCCTCCAGACACCAGAAGCACCCTCCAGCGAGCGTGGCTACCTCTGTGCGGGGGTTAGGTATGGGAGCAGTCCAATCTAGGCGGCATCAGGTTGGTATGAAGCGGCTTTGCATGCACCTAATGAATAGTGCCCCCAAGGGGATTCGAACCCCTGGTCTCCACCTTGAAAGGGTGGCGTCCTAGGCCTCTAGACGATGGGGGCGCAGCAGAAGTATAACAGATTGCTTTTGCGGACAGCCGAGGCACGGCGCGTTCCCAACGCCTACGGGAACACCGCGATGGCCTCCAGCCCCAGCGTCTCCGGGTAGCCCAGCATGAGGTTCATGTTCTGGATGGCCTGGCCGGCGGCGCCCTTCACCAGGTTGTCGATGCAGCTCAGCGCCACCAAGCGATTGGTCCGTGGATCGATGGTGGGACAGATGATGCACAGGTTGTTCCCCAGCGTCTGCTTGGTCTGGGGCGGCGTCGTCACCACCCGTATGAAAGGCTCATCCCGGTAGAAGTCGCGGTAGAGCGCGACAAGCTCTTGCTTGGCCTTATCCCCTGCGGGGAGCTTCCCCTCCGCCAGCGGGGCGTAGCACGTTGAGAAAATACCCCGCGTCATGGGAATGAGGTGGGGAATGAAAGTGACCTGGGGCTTGCCGACGGCGCTCGCCCTGCCCAGCTCGTTCACGATTTCCGGCAGGTGGCGATGGCCGTTCAGTGAATACGCCGACACATTCTCGTTCACTTCCGAGAAGTGGGTCGCCATGCTCAGCCCCCGCCCGGCGCCCGACACGCCGGACTTGGCGTCCACGATGATGTCATTGCGGATGACGCCCGCTCTCACGGCGGGCGCGAGGGCAAGAATGGCGCCGGTCGGGTAGCACCCTGGATTGGCCACCAGCTTGCTCTTCTTGACCTCGTTCCGGGCCAGCTCCGTGAGGCCGTACACGGCTTGCGGCAGCAGGTCGGTGGCAGGGTGGTCGACGCCGTACCACTGCTTGTACTCCACTGGGTCCGGCAACCGGAAGTCCGCGCTGATGTCGACGACCTTCAGCCCCTGCCTCACCAGCGGCGCCACGGCTTCAGCGCTCGCTTTGTGAGGCAACGCGGAAAAGACCACGTCCACATCGCCCAGTTCGGCGGTGATGGTCAGGTCGATGTCGCTCAAGTGGGGCATGAACTCGCCCAGGCGCTGGCCCGCCGCGCTGCGGCCCGTCACTGAGGTGAGCTTCACCTCCGGATGAGCATGCAGGAGGCGCGCGAGTTCAGAACCCGCATAGCCAGTGACGTTGAGAATGC
>JACPQI010000110.1 GCA_016190545.1 Chloroflexota bacterium | reverse complement strand
GGTTGAAGGAGCCGCTCTCGAAAAGCGGTACCCGCGCAAGTGGGTCGAGGGTTCGAATCCCTCCCTCTCCGCCAGGTGTCGCGGAGCGGTGCTGGAGTGGTCGAACAGGCACGCCTGGAGAGCGTGTAGGCCGGCTAAAACCGGCCTCGTGGGTTCGAATCCCACCCGCTCCGCCAGCCTTTTTCAGGGCGGCTCTGAGACCCACCCCTACAATTGCCCTTCGCCGCCGCCGTCCAGGAAGAACCCCAACAGCGTAGCGTTCACCTGGGCGGCATGGGTCCAGATCATGGCGTGACCCGCGCCGGGCACAATCATGAGCTGGGACCCCGGAATCCCCTTGTGCAGGGCGTGCGCAAAGCGCAGCGGCGTCAGGATGTCGTCGTCCCCTGACAGGATGAGGGTGGGCGCCTTGATCTCGCTCAGCCGGCCCGCCGAATCGAACTGGGCCGTGGCGGCGGACTGCCGAGCATAGGCCTCCGGCGGCGGGAGGTCCGGGTTCTCCATCGCCCGTGTCAGGTGCGTTTCGACAAGACCCGGCACCAGGAAGTCGCGGTAGGTGAAAATCCAGGGCATGATGGCCTTGTAGTATTCCTCTGGGGAGAGCCTCCGCCGGAGCACCTGCCACGACTCCATGTTCATGGTCCCGCGCGGGTCGCCCTGGTGGTAGGTGCTGAGGAGAGCTAGCTTCCCCACCTTCTCCGGGTAGCGTATCGCCATCTCCTGGGCGATGGCCCCGCCCATGGAGACGCCCACCACGTGGGCCTTGGGCATAGCCAGGGCATTAAGCACCTGGCAGGCGTCGGTTGCCATATCCGCGATGGCGTAGAGCTTGGCGGCTCGTCCGCTTCTTCCGGCGTCCCGGTTATCGAACAGGACGCACGTGAAGCGGTCGCGAAAGACCGGTATCTGCTTCCACCAGGCGCGGTGGTCCATGCCCAGCCCGCTGATCCACAGGACGGGGTCGCCGCGCCCTTCGATGATGTAGTTGAGGCGAACGCCGTTGACTTCTACTTCCGGCACACATCGCTCCTTGCCGCCTGCTCCGTACCTTTAGGGCATTGTAGCCCCAGCGCCGTCCAGCTACAATGCTCAACCAGCCTGCGGCCTTTACACCCCGGCTGGCTTCCGCTCCAGCCCCTCGTCTTTGATCGTAAGCTGGCGCAAAGTCGGGAACAGCGCCGGAATGGCGAACATGGACACCGCCACAAATATGCCGGCGATGAACAAGGCCCAATCGGCCCCCAGCCAGGAGGCCAGGCCTCCGGCCACCAACCCCGCCACCGGCGACAGGCCCAAGCACATGAAGAGGATGCCCGTCACCCGGCCTCGGTACTCGGGCTGCGTGACCGCCAGCAGCAACGCGTGCTGATGGGTAATGTAGGCGTACTGGAAGGCGCCGACGACAAACATGACGAGGGCAGCGAGGGGGTACCAGTGCATGAAGCTGAATACCGCCATGCTCAGCCCGGACATAGCGCCCGTGGCATAGACCGCCTTCCCCGTGGAGCGGAAGCGGCGGCCCGAGGCCAACGTCAACGTCCCGGCAAACCCGCCGATGCCCGCCATCGCCACAAGAATGCCCAACTCCTCCGGCCCCTTACCCAACACCTCTTCCGCGAACACCGGCAGCAGCCCGGCAGGGAAGAACCAGATGAAGATGAGGGGCACTACGGCGGTGAGGATAAGGCCCAAAACGACCCGGTCGCGTCGCACATAGCGGAAGCCGGACGCCAGGTGGGCGGCGGCAGACGACCTCGCCGAAGGCGGGGCGGGCGGCCCGCCGGAGGCGGGCTGGGCCGAATGCGGGGGCATCACGACGGCCAGCGCTAAAGGGATCACGCTGGCGTGAAAGGCCGCCTGCAAGTAGAAGTTCACGTCCGGGCCGAAGTAGGCGATGAGGTAGCCGCCCAGGAACGGCCCCACCGACCGGGTCACGTTCGCCGCCGCCACGGCCAGGGCGTTCCCGTTGGTCAACTGCTCCGTCGGCAGGGACTGGGCCAACAGCGATTGGCGAGGCGGCTCCCCCAACGCCACCGCCATGCCGCCCACCACGGCGAACAGGAACAAGTGCCACGTCTGTACCAGGTCCAGGCT
>JACPQI010000114.1 GCA_016190545.1 Chloroflexota bacterium | reverse complement strand
CCTCCAGGCCATGAGAGCATCGGCATGTTCACCACGGCCCCCGGCCGCTTCGTTGTCAACTCTCCCCTGGACTCCGCCGCTTTGACCTCGTCCACAGAGCGCAGCTCTCGCGCGGTGACGCCATCTTTCCAGGTGACGAGGACTACCGCCCTCAAGGGACTATAGCCCTGGTCGCCTGGGACAGAGTCGAACACGTCTGGCTGAAAGCCGAAAGGCCCGCCGCCCTTGACGCCATTGGTGAAGACATAGACACCCGCCAGGGCCGATTCCGGGACCTGGGCAAGGCTGGGCACCAGCACCACCTGGGGGCCCATCATCATGGTCAACACGCCTGCTACCTGCGGGTCCGATGCCTCCGTATGGATGAAGCGGACCTCGCCCCCTTTGTAAAATCCCCTGACCTCGGGAGCCAGGCTGCTTGACTCCATGGAGCTTTCCATTACCGCTGTTGGAGGGGGCGTTGGGGTACTCGCGGGAACCGTCTTTCCCCAGGAGCAGGCGGCAGCCAAGAGAGCGAGGGCACTCGTTGCTGCCAGGATGCCTATTCTGAGATTCATGTCTCTTCGATCCTCCTAGCCGAGGGCAATGTGCATGCCCTGCCTTCTCGGGCGCGCTGCCTCCGGATCCATAGATAGACACCTGCCCCGATGGCCACGATGAAATAGCCCGTGGCCAGCCCGTAGATCAACCCGGTGTGCGTACCGACAAAGCTCCCGACCCCTGTGCCACCTAACACCGCTAGCGCCAGCGGGAGCGTGAGGGGAAGATGGCACGGGCAGGCGATGAACCCAGTTACTGCTAGAAAGCCACCCCAGACTTTGTTCATAAACGCACCCCTTGGTTGCCAATGGCAGCCCGCTCATCGTGCCGTTCCCACTGCACCGGCCTGAACCCGAGAGCATCAAGCTCTTCCCAGATCGCCTGGCCGTCTATCCTTTCCGTGTCAATCTGGACTATGACCGTGCCCTGTTGATCATCGGCGCGGACTTCGGACACGCCAGGCAGGCTTGCGATGGTCTCCTCGACCAGCCAGGTGCTGGCCACAGCGCAACACCCTCCTCCTACGACGGGGCGATGCACGAGTTCTGGTATGTTGAAGACCAGCCAGTCCATCATCGTTTGGTCACTCCACACAGCAGCTCATCTGCGACACGTCCCGGGTGAAGGCCTGGGCCACGCGCTTGATCCCCTCGCTGAGCGTGGGGAAGACAAACAGAGTGTCGATCAAGTCATCTATCGTCAGCCCGTACTTGACGGCGAAGGTAGCGGCGTGGATAAGGTCGGCCGCATGCGGCGACACGATGTGGACTCCCAGCACCTTCGAGCTGCGCGGATGAATGACCATCTTGAACACCCCCCGATCCTCGTTGATCGTCAGGGCCTTGGGCACCACGTCCATGCGGATAGTGCGGCAGGCGCAGGCGTTGAACCGGCGCATCTCATCCGCCTCGGTGAGGCCTACCGAGGCCACCTGGGGGTTGGTGAAGACGGCCGAGGGTACGTGATCGTAGTTGAGGGTGCGGGTAGGTATGGTGAGCGCGTTCTCTGCCGCAAGAGCCCCCTCTTTGGCGGCGACCGTCTCTAGGGCCATCTTGCCCACGCAGTCGCCCGCGGCAAAGATGCTGGGGTTGTCCGTCTGGTAGTACTGGTTGACCTGGATGAACCCATTCTTATTGGCCTTGACCGCGGCCTTCTCCAGGCCTAGGTCGGCGGTGTTAGCCTGGACTCCTGCAGCCAAGAGTATTGCGTCAGCGGCCAGTTCCTCGACACCAGTCGCCAAGGAGCGCCGCCGCTGCATCCCCTTGCCGCCGGGAATGGTGACAACCTTCTTACCGTCCCGCTCCTCTACCTTGTCAATGGTGGTACCGACTCGAAACGCGATGCCCTCTGCCTCGAGGTTGCGCTGGAGCTCAGCCGCGACTTCCGGCTCATGCCGTGGAAGGATCTGGTCCATGACTTCTAACACAGTGACTTTGGCACCAAAGTGCGCAAACATCTGGGCAAACTCCAGGCCCAGAGGACCACCGCCAATCACGATCATCGCCTTGGGAAGCTCCTGCAGATCCATGGCGGTGACGTTGTTGAGCCATCGGACCTTGTCCATCCCAGAGATTGGCAGGGGCTTGGTCGAGGAGCCGGTGGCGATGATCATCTTGTCGCCTTCGTACACCCTGCCGTCGGCCTCTACCTGGTTGGGCCCCACAAACCGGGCTCTTGCCTCGACCAGCGAGACGCCGTCCAGGTGCTCCAGGACGTTGACGTAGTTGGTCTTTCGCGCTTGGGCCACCATCTCGTTCTTTTCGCGGACAGCCGTAGCGAAGTCGAAGTGCGGTGCGTGTCCGTTCTTGAGGGCCTTGAATCTCGGGTGCTGCGGATAGTAAAGATCGTCGCCGATTGTTAGCAGGCGCTTGCTGGGCATGCAACCCACATTGACGCACGTGCCCCCCAGGGGAAGACCCTGGTTGATCATGAGGGCCTTCTTGCCCAGGTCCGACGCCTTGGTGGCGGCAGCGAAGGCCGCCGCGCCTCCGCCGATGATGATCAGGTCATGCTTCTCCATCTGTCCTCCTTGTCTTCTCATTCAGCCTTCATTCCGGGGCTCCGGATCCACGTCAGGGTCTCTTGGCCCGCACCAAAGCTGCTGTTCTCGATAATTCCACAGATGCGTCCCCCGGAAGGTCGGCAGTCTTCCACGCCGATAGCATGTTCCTGTAGCATGGCCAACTCCTTTCTGAAAGCCCGGAGGTCCCGCAGAAGCGAATCTACAAGCGCCAGTTTCCCCTCCAGCAACTCTCGGACGTGCATGCAGGTTGGCTCCCTGCGGTCGTGGATCCGAAGCACACTCTTGATGTCTTCGAGAGATAGCCCCAGGTGCTTTGCCTTCCGTACGAACTGCAGACGGTCAACGTCCCCGTGTCCATATTCCCTGTAGCCCGAAGGGGTGCGCCTGGGGCTAGGAAGCAACCCCTGCCTCTCGTAGTAGCGGATTGTCCTGTCTTTGAATCCGGTGGCTTTAGACAACTCGCCGATTTTCATTAGCTTGTCCTCCACTTCTTATTGGCAGTATAAACCTTCTACTCAGGTAGAAGGTCAAGAGGCTGTATTTGTTGGTCCTGTTTGCTTTTCTTTGGCGGGCTATGCCTATACAGGCATCTCTACCTTCTTACGGCAAAACTAATAGTTGACTATTTGGCGTATTTATTGTATAAGTACGCCATTATCCCGCAGAAGGTCTTCTTAAAGCTGAGGGCCTTTTCCCAACCTTTTCCTTTATTTATTCGTGAAGCTATAGATTAGCCGTTTCTTAAAGAACAAACGGCGCAACGTGGACAGAGCGTACCTTCCACTTGCGCGTGCCTCCGCCTCGCTGTTTCCCGACCTGGTCGGAAGCAGGCAGGCTTGAGAAGCAAGGCATTTAGTGAATGTGAAAGGAGAGGGTATATGTATTCTAAGAGTTTACAGATATTGGTCTTATTGGTAATTCTGACGGCGCTGGTGGCACTGGCCTGCAGCGGCGCCCCCGCGGCCACGCCGGTGCCTCCCGCCACGCCGGCTCCGGCCTCAACTCCCAGTGGGTCTGGCCCCAGCCCTGTTGCCACGTCTGTTATTCCGCCCACACCCACACAAGTGACGGCCCAGCCAACAGCTACGCGGGTAGCTCCAACAGCAACCCCCGCCCCAACAGGCAGCCCAAGGTACGGCGGGACCGTCCGGTTCGTGAACGAGGGCTTCAGCAGCCTGGACCCCAACTATTCCCGCTTCTTCGTGGACAGGGACGCGATGTACGGCATCTACGACAGCCTGGTGACCGTTCTGCCGGACTTGAGCTTTTCTCCCGGCCTGGCTGAATCCTGGTCGGTTTCCAGTGACGGCAAGGCCGTTACTTTCAAGCTCAAGCAGGGCATCAAATACCACGACGGCAGCGAGTTCACAGCCGACGT
>JACPQI010000113.1 GCA_016190545.1 Chloroflexota bacterium | reverse complement strand
CTCGTCGATGAACCGGGTGGGCAAAGCGGCCCCGGCGCGGCGGGCCAGCAGGCGGGAAAGGGCGATGCGCAGAGCGAAGTTGATGCGGAAGGCCTCGCCGCCGCTGTACATCTCGTAGCCCCGGGTCCCCAACTCGTCGGAGATGTGGATGTCCAGGGTCTCCCTGTACTCGCCCTTCTTGCTGGCGAGGGCGCGCTGGGTCTCCAGCCGCAGGTGCATGCGGTTGTTGGTCATGCGGGCCAGGAGGGCATTGGCCTCCTCTTCGATCTCCGGCAGCGCCTGTTCGATGATGAGGGCCTGCACGCCCTGCTTGCCAAAGGCCTGGGCCAACTCCTTGTACAGTCCTTCTTCCTCCGCGATGCGCAGGCGCTGGGCCTCTTTTCCTTTCACTTCCGTCTCCAGTTCGGAGAGCCGAGCCGCCTCCGCTTGCAACCGCACCACCGCATCCCGCTTGGCGTTGCGCTCCGATTCCAGCCGCTTGACCTCGGCCTGCGCCTGCGCGAACCGTGCTTCGACTTGAGGCGCTCCGGCCAAAGCCGCTGCAAGCTGCCGCTCCTTGGCCTGCTCGTCCGCCAGCGTAGCCACGAGGCGCTTACTTGATTCCGTCGCCTGGACAAGCTGCTCCTCGAGTTGTGGCTGGAGAGACGCCGCCTGCTGCACCTCCCTCCACCTGGCCTCGAAGGGCTGGAGAGACGCCGCCTGCTCCCGCGCCGACTGGTGGGTCTGGGCATCGTAGCCTGCAGCCTGGACTTGAGCAGTGAGCGCAACCAGTTCCCGCCGCTCTTCCGTCGCATATTGCTCTTTGGCGAGCGTCTCCTGTAACGAGGCGAGACGGGCTTGCTCCTGGGCCAGGACCTCGGCGGCCTTGTGCGCCCGCGCCACATCGCCTTCCACAGCGCCACGTCGACGCTCCAGGGCTGCGGCCTCTCGTTCAAGCTGGGCCTCGCTAGCTTTAAGCTGGGAAGCTATGGTATCCCGCTCCCGCTTGACCCTCGCCATCTCCTGGGCGTTGCGCTGGTGCTGGGCCTTTCGCTCCTCGCCTTGGGACTGGTAGCTGCCGAGAATACCCTGGCAGCGGTCCTGGCTGAGGGGAGTGCCGCACAGCGGGCATTCGCCCTCGCCGGTCGTCTGGAGCTGGTCCATCTTGGCGCGAATTTCAAGCATCTCGCGTTTGAGCTGGTCGTTTGCAGCGGCGAGTTGACTCAGAAGAGTGGACTTCTCGTCCAGGGCCGTCCGTGGCGCTGCCAACTCCTCGCGGCGTGTGGCGAGGGTCTCCGCTTGGCCCCGCACCCGCTCTAGCTCCGCCTCCAGCGCCGGCAGCCCCTTCCCCTCCCGCTCCACATCAGCTACGCGATGCGCTACGGCCTTTCGCTCCGCTTCCAACGAGGCCTGGGCCCGGCCTAGGGCCGCCTGAAGCTGCAGCGAACGCTCTCGCAGCGCCGAGTGGCGTTGGAAGGCCATGTCCAGGGACTCGCGGCGACGCTGCGCCTCCTGGTATTGCAGATAGCCCTGCTCAATCTCAGTCCGCTTGGACAGGACAGCGGCGTAGCCCGCAAGGGCGGCCTGGGCGCGCTGCCGCTGCTGCTCTTGCGCCGCTAACTCGCGCTGCGTCGACTGGATGCGTGCCTGGACCTCCTGAAGCTGCGACTGGCTGTGCTGCAACGCGAGACGCTCCGCCTTCACCCGCTCGAACTCCTGAGACTGGGTGAACCAAGCGGTCTCCGTGCTGTAGAGCGAGTCCTGAGCACTCTGTAGCTCCTGCTCGACCCCGGGCCGCCGCTCCAACTCCTGCCGCACCCGCTCCACCTCCACCTCCAGCCGCTCGCGAAGCGCCTCGTGGTCACGGGCATGAGATTTGGCTATCTCCTCCAGCCTGTCGTACTGGCCCAGGCCAAGAATATCGGCCAGGACCTGCTTGCGCTGGGCCGGGTCCTTGACGGTGAACAGGTCGGCGCGGCCCTGCATGAGGAAGGCGCTGTTGATGAAGGTCTCGTAGTCCATGCGCAGGAGACTGAGGACGCGAGCGTCCGTCTCCCGTACGCTGCCGGCGAGGGCATGGGAGCGCCCGCTTTCGTCCACCGCTTCCAGCGCGGCGTCGGACGCGCCCGTCCGGCCCTTACCCCGGCTCCTGGCGTACTTACGAAGCACCCGGTAGCGGGCACCCTCAGCCAGGAACTCCAAGGCCACCTCCATATCCGTCTGGCCTAGCCGCACCAGGTCTTCTATCGTGCGCCCCCTGGCTTTGCCCCACAGGACCCAAGTGATTGCATCGAGCAGCGCCGACTTGCCGGAGCCGTTTTCACCGCACAGGCAGGCGATATGGACCCCGTCCAGGTCAAGAACGGCGTCGCCGTAGCACATGAAGTTGCGCAGGCGCAAAGAGACTGGAATCATGGCGTGGTCTGGGCTACGTGGGCCATTCTAGCAGACGAGGCCTGAGACCAGAAGGTCGGGCAAAGCTGGCGAGCGTGGTATAGTAAAGGGAACCCAAAGCAGGAATAAGAGACTCCATGCTCTCAAGCATACGCCCCGGTCGAACGAGAGTCCGGCTGTTTGCCATCGCGCTGGGCGTCATGGCACTCCTCGCGCTCCAGGGTTGCTCCGGCGGGAAGTCCCCGGACGCTCTGGATGCGCCGGACGCCCGCACGCCGGTGAGCGGCGTGGGGACGCCGGTGCCCGCGCTTCCCGCGGACCACGTGCCCCAAGGGCAGCGAGTCGCCAACTACAACTCAACACCGCCTACCTCCGGCCCCCACTGGCCGGCGGTGGTCACGTGCGGGGCCTATGACACGCCCGCGCCCGATGAGTTGATTGTCCACAACCTGGAGCACGGCAACGTGGTGATCAGCCATAACCTGAAAGACCCGGCCCCAGCGGCCCAACTAAGAGACTTCGCTCTCAAGCTGCCGGGCTGGAGCAGGTGGGGCGTGTTGCGACCCTATAGCGCCATTCCTGAGGGCGCTGCAGCCATGACGGCGTGGGGCGTGAAGGACGAGTTCCAGGGCGTCAATGAGTCCCGCATCAGGCGTTTCTGGAGCGCCTATATCCATAACCGTTTGAGTGAAGAGTCTGCGGAGTTCGGCCCCATTCCCTGCTCGTAGACCTTGAAGGAGGGAAAAGTCCTGTGAGCAAAGTCAACACGCCCCAGGGAACCAAAAGGACGGGGGCGAAGCGCGGCGGCGCGGGAGCGCCCAAGGGGCTCCGTCACACGCCGTGGATTATCTTCGGCATCGCTGCCGTCCTCGCTGTAACGCTGGTGGTGGTCTTCGTCCCAAGGAGTTCAGGGTCTCTCGGCGCGCGCGTGGGGGACCACTGGCACGCGCAGATTGCAGTCTCGGTATGCGGGCAGGCGATCACGCTGCCACCCTCGCCGGGCGATGTGCACAGCCACGGCGACGGCCTTATCCACGTCCATCCAGGAGGCGCCAGCAGTTCGGGCGACAACGCCAACCTGGGGCGCTTCTTCGACAGCCTGAACCTCACCTTCAATGACGACAGCATCAGCACGCCCGACGGCAAGCTCTACAAGAACGGTGACCGCTGCTCCGGCAGCGCCTCGGACGGCCGTCTTAGCGTGCTGGTGAACAACCAACCCATTGCCAACGCTCGCTCTTACATCATCCGTGACGGCGACACAATTCGAGCTACATTCCAGTAGGCCCGCGCCTTTGCAAAGCGCAGACCCAGGCCTTCAGATGATGGCGAATGTTACAGGGCGGCGGACGCTTTATCCAAGACTTCCAGCAGGGCACTGGCATTGAACGGCTTCGCAAGGAAGTAGTCGGCGCCCGCTTGCGCGGCGCGGTGCCGCTCGCCGTCCTGCGCGAGGGCGCTGACCACGATGACCTTCGTCCCCGCCACGGAGGGGTCTAGCTTGATAGCCTCACAGACCTCGTAGCCGGTCTTCTTGGGCATGAGGAGGTCCAGAAGCACAATATCCGGACGCTCCCGCTTGGCCACGGCGAGGGCCTCTTCCCCGTCCTGAGCAGTGATAATGCAGTAGTCCTGCCGGCCATCTATCATGGCTACTATGATGTCCCGGATGTCCGGTTCATCATCCGCTACCAGCACTTTCTTTTTCTCGGCAGTAGCCATATCACCCTAAACATACGAAGCTCTCGTTCCTGCTGGATTCCTGCACACTCCACCCTTTTGGCTCCCTTGCCTCTATAGAAATGTTACCAAAATGTTACTCGGGTGTCACGGGGTTTGCGATGAAAATACATGGGGAAAAGTGGCGGCCCCAGTGTGAACTGAGGCCGCCACTTGCCAGTTGAACGGAACTGCTACGCTAATGACCCGCGCCTACCGGCAGTTCGCCGTCGTAGACGCTCTTGTCGCTCTCGCCCTCAGCTACAAGGAAGCCCGCCGCGCCCTTGACCAGTCGGCCCAGACTGTGGTCGACCAGTATGTAGGTGCCAGCGGTGTTGACCTTGAAGTCGACCCAAGCAGCGCCGCCGGCGGGCACCAGCGTGGTCTGTACATTCGACAGCCCCTCACTCGCGCCCTCCGGATGGACCCGGTCGAATATCTCGCAGTTGACGTGGAAGCTAGAGGTGTGGTTAGGGCCGCCGACGCCGAAGTAGATGCGGACTGTCTCGCCCACCTTGGCATTGAGGGCCTTGTCCGCGGTGAGGGAGCCCACGGCGCCGTTGAACACCACGTAGGTCGGGTTCTCTTCCAGCATCTTGTTGAGATCAAAGGCCTGAAGACCCTGCTCACCCAGAGCGCCCGCAGTGTAAAAGTCACCCTGCATCACGTAGAACTCTTTGTCCACCTTGGGCAACCCGCTCTTAGGCTCCACCAGGATAAGCCCATACATGCCGCTGGCGATGTGATGGGGAATGAGGGGCGTGGCGCAGTGATAGACGTACAGCCCCGGGTTGAGCGCCTTGAAGCGGAAGACCTTTTCGCCGCCCGGCTGGACCTGGGACGAGACGGAGCCGCCGCCCGGCCCGCTCACCGCATGCAGGTCAATGGAGTGGGTGAAGACGCTGCTCTTGTTGTTCTTGAGGTGTAGTTCCACGGTGTCGCCGACCCGGACCCGGATGAGGGGGCCGGGGACTGAGCCATTAAATGTCCAGAACTGGTACTGGACGCCATCGGCCAGAGTCCCGGTCTTTTCAACGGTCTCCAGATTCACCACCACGGTTGCGGCGTTCTTGCGGGTGATGGGCGCAGGCACCTGGGGCGGCGGCAGCAACTGCGCTTCTATCCGCTTGCCCTCCGAGGCCGCCTCCACCCGCTGGATGGTCTGGTCCGAGCCGGAGCAGGCCGTTGCCGCCAGCGACAGGAGACCTCCTACCATCGCCAGCGCCGCCAGCGCTGCCCGCCTCTTGCGCCACGAGACAATTTTGTTCACCAATGTGTTCACCTCTACTATCCCTTTCTAGCCGACCCCTCTCTGGGTCACATATGATAGGACAACATGATACTCGCATCCGCTTGAACAAATGCTGAAAAACTCAAGGGGCCGGCTGAAAAACCTCTGAAAATCTTGCCCGAACCCGTCACAGGAGAGTAATCGTAGAGGAAAATTGCCTTCGCTACAACACCGCCGGATGGACCGGCACTGTCCCCGGTTGCATTGACAGCGCCATAGCCTTCCACTACTATGGCCTATGGGCCGTGCTAGACGGGGAGTTAGCGGTGCCCTGTACCCGCAATCCGCTACAGCGGGGTTGAATCCCTCCTCTGAGGTCCGCGTCTGGAAGCCT
>JACPQI010000111.1 GCA_016190545.1 Chloroflexota bacterium | reverse complement strand
TCCTGGAGCAGTTCCCAGGCACGAAGACGGCGACCCTCGCGCCAGTCCGTAGCGTGGTGCGATAGGACGGTGTTCATGCACCATAGTATGGCATATTCTCCGATAAAAGTTTAGACCTTTGTTCAGAGAGCAGTAACTCCAGGGCCACACCATCTTCAATCGCCTGAAAGCCTCCACGCGCCAATGTCCTGATAGCGTCCGTCGCCGCCCGTTCCTTTTGCCATTGTTCTCGAGGAAGGGCGTATTCTATGTCGAATTCAAATCGGAGAGGCCAGAGAACTTGCCCAGTTTCTATCTCTTGAGGCCATAGGGGCTTGTCCTGCTTGAACTTTGCCCGGACTGTTCCAAATCCGATCACCCCCGCAATTGGAACAGTCGCATAAAACAACAGGCGGTCACCCTTTGCCATCGTCTCCCACATTAACGCCGGTCGGCCGGTCGACTTAAGCCCCCAAATGTTTCCGAGTTCAAAGGCACTTGCCCAGTTTTCTTGCGGCCCAATAGCTAGCCACCACCTAGGCATAGTCCCTCCCGCACAGTGCTACCTAATGAACGTTAGAAAACCAATGAGCCTTGGTCTATTGCCATCTTGACAACTACTTTACTTGATGGTAGGACCAAGGACCACCCTTTTTTGAGGAGGTTTTCATGGGCCTGGACGTCGGCATCATCCACATCACCTACCTGCCTCGGCCTACCGGCGCAGCCTACAGGTTCGCCTGGGAGCTGGCTTACCACGCCGGCGCCTACGGCTATATGCACGGCGACGGCAACAACTGGGGCTGGTTCACGCAGCGCCGGGTGCTCCGCATGCTCGATGACTTCGCGCGGGAGAAGGCGCTGAGCGCCTCAGTCAAACGAGAAGTCCTCGATTGGGTGCGCTCCCTCCCCTGGGACGGCTGGCGGGACGGCCTCGACCTCTCGCGCCCCCTCGATGACGACGACGATGACCTCGACGTGGACGGCCCCGACGACGAGCACGGTGGCCTCATCGAATTGCATTTCAACTGGTAGCCGTCTCGTCATTCTGAGGGAGGCACGACCGAAGAATCTATCGTCGCCCACTGCGCGACATGTGGTGATGCACCGAGATTCTTCGTCATCCTTCCAGGGAAGGATTCCTCAGAATGACCCAGCCGCAGGAGGGCGCACGGCCGTGCGCCCCTACATCGCCCTCCCCCACCGATGCACACCGGTGTGGTTTACAATTGAGGGCACAGGCGTTTCCCATCCGCGAACTGCGAGAAGAGAAGCGGGAGGATATGATGGTCGCCCCAACGACACAGTACGTCATCGATGAAAAAGGCAAGAAGAAGGCCGTGGTCCTGGACATCAAGGAGTACACCAGGCTGCTCAGGCGCCTAGAAGAGCTTGAAGACGCCCTCGCCCTTGGACAGGGCGGTACGGAAAGCGTCCAGCTTCCGCGACTACCGTGAGGTGAGAAAAGAACTGCAACCTAGTCATCGGCGGGAGCCTTACCGCTAGGAGGGCGCACCGCCGTGCTATATAAACACGCGTCTTTCTGTCATTGCCATGACAATAGCCTCACCCCCAGCCCCTCTCCAAGTACCTGGAGAGGGGCTGGGGGTGAGGCCCCGCTCCTTGCCCCTTGCGCCGTGAACCTCGCACCTTGTCCCTCGTACCTTTTCCTTTCGTGACACCCGCCCCTTGTCCCTCACCCCTCACTCCTTTACCCTGGAGCTACCACCCCCAACGGAGGCTCCCCCATGCCACGCGGCGGCAAGCGCCCCGGAAGCGGCGCGCCCAAAGGCAACCTCAACGCCATGCGGTCGGGCCGCCACTCCCAGCGACTCAAGCAACTGGCCCTCGCCCTGGCCCGCATCCCGGAGACCCAGCGGCTCCCCATCCAGCTCACCTACGCCCACCGGCGGCAGGAGCGTCGCGCCCGCCTCATCGCCCTCCGCGTCCTCCTCGAGCTCGCCGCCAAAAACAATCACATCGCCTCCTTTCTGCGCGCTCGCCTTGCAGATTCGGGGAACCGCGACGGAAAAACGTCACAATCAAAGACCGTATCTGCGCCCCAAAATCAACCAAACAGCTTCCATAAGGGACATAACGATGAACATACCAGCGCTTGAAAAGACCGCCATGCCCCTTTGCGGTCTCGTAGGGGGTGAGGCCAGGTTGACCTGCCCGGCGAGGCCACCTATAATACCCTATCTTCCGCAAGTCTCTTCCAGGAGGACCCTGTGGCCGATTTCGTGAAGGTAGCGACCGTCGACGAGGTCAGCCCCGGCCAGATCAAGCTCGTTGAGCTGGGCGACCGCCGCATCGCTGTGGTCAAGGTGAACGATTCCTACTATGCCCTCAACGAGGTCTGCCCTCACCAGGGCGGCCCCCTCTCCGAAGGCGACATCGAGGACTACATGATCACCTGTCCGTGGCACGCCTTCCAGGTCGACGTGCGCACCGGCAAAGGCGAGAACCTGCCCCTCAACACGGAGACCTACCCCGTCCGCGTCGTCGGTAACGAAATCCAGGTCCAGCTCTAAGAGAGTGTATGCGAAGGCCGAGTGCGACTCTCATGTCATGCTGAGGAGTTCAGCGACGAAGCATCTGGGGAGGAGTCACGCCCCGCCGCACCAGATGCTTCGCTTCGCTCAGCATGACAGTTCACACGCTCTTGTTTCCTGAGAGACCACCCAGACGCGCACGGGGTGAGGGCCATCCTGCGCCATCCATTCCCCTGTGGGGCAGGTCTGAGTCCCACCCTTCCCTCTCAGTGGGCGATGCGCCCCATGCGCCCGCTCTGGTAGTCCTCGAAGGCCTGCGTGACCTCGTCCCGGGTGTTCATGACGAAAGGCCCGTAGCGAGCGACCGGCTCCCGCAGCGGCGCGCCGCCGATGAGCAGCAATTCGAGGGGGCCGGAGGCCGTCGCGGGCGACGCCAGCGCAACGCCATCGCCGTCGCCGCCGAAGATGACCATGTGGCCTTCTTTCGCCGGGCGCTCGTCCCCGCCGAACCGTCCTTCGCCGCTAAACAGGTAGGCGAACACGTGGTAGTCGCGCGGCACCGGTTGGACGATGCGAGCGCCAGGCCGCAGAGTGAGGTGCAGGTACATGATGGGCGTGCGTGTGTCGATGACCGCTGTGGCGCCGAGGGCTTCCCCCGCGACGACTCGCACGACCACGCCGCCGTCCGGCGTCCTTGCGGCGGGTATCTTGGCGGACGGCGCCTCCTGATAGCGCGGCGGCATCATCTTGTCGCGGCGGGGCAGGTTCACCCAAAGCTGGAAGCCATGCATGCGACCGCCCGCGCGCAGGAACTCCCGCTCCGGCATCTCGGAATGCACCACGCCTGCGCCCGCCGTCATCCACTGCACGTCGCCTGGGCCGAGCATGCCGGCATGCCCCGCCGAGTCCTTGTGCTCCATGCGACCGGCCAGGACATAGGTGACCGTCTCGAACCCCCGGTGCGGGTGGTCCGGCGCGCCCACCGCCTTGCCGGGTGGGTAATCGACCGGCCCCATCTCGTCGAGGAGCAGGAAGGGGTCGAAGTCCGAGAGGTCGCGCGTGGGGAAGGGCCGCCGCACGACGAAGCCGCCGCCCTCAAGCTGCCGCACGCCGTTGACGATGCGGGCGACGGTGCGGCTGGTCAGGGGCGAACCTCCAGCCTCTGATTTCCGCTTTTGTATCTCGTTCATCATTGTTTCTCCATTAGGGCGCTATACCTTCAACAGCTTGTAATGCGGGAAGTGTAAGGCAAGGTTCAGAATTGGAGGAGAGCGTAAATGGAAATTATCCCTGCGCCCGGGGCCTATACTGCAGCGCCTCCGCCAGGTGGGCCACGCTGATGCTCTCCACCCCCGCCAGGTCGGCGATGGTGCGGGCCAGCTTCAGGATGCGGTGAAAGGCCCGCGCCGAGAGGTGGAACTGCTTCATGGCCGCTTGCAGCAGGCCGCTCGCCTCCGGCCCCACCTGGCAGTGCTGTCGCACCTCCACCGGCCCCATCTCCGCGTTGGCCAGGATGCGCGTCCCGTGAAAGCGCTCCCGCTGCCGGACACGCGCCGCCTCCACCCGCTGCCGTACCTGGGCTGAGCCTTCGGTCCCGCCTTCGCCCACCAGCTTCTCGTAATCGACGCGCGGCACCTCCACGAACATATCGATGCGGTCCAGCAGCGGGCCGCTGATGCGCTTCTGGTA
>JACPQI010000108.1 GCA_016190545.1 Chloroflexota bacterium | reverse complement strand
TTCGGGGTCGTGGTTGGAGTGGATGGGCTGGTCGATGGCGGTGGCGCTGCCGCCAAAGCGCAAGTAGAGGTCTTGGACAGTTTCCACCAGTTCCGGCTCTACTTCCAGGCTCAGCTCCAGCCACCGCACCTTATCCGCTCTGTCCCAGGGCGTCCTTGAGGTTGCCCAGGAGCCCCTTGCCCTTCTTGCCGCTCTTCGCACCCAGCTCCGGGCGCTCCAACTCCTGCTGCAACTCCTGGAAAAGCTTCTTCTGCTTGGCGGTCAGGGTCTCAGGGACGACGATCTGCAGGCGGACGAGAAGGTCGCCGCGACCGCCGCCGCGCACGCGGGGCACTCCCTAGCTGCGCAGCCGGAGGATGGAACCGGGCTGGACGCCGGGTGGAACCTTGATGGTGGTGGAGCCGGTCAGCAGGGGCGCCTCTACCTCGTCACCGAGTACCGCTTGGGCCAGATTGATGGGCAGATCGAGGACGAGGTCGTCGCCATCGCGGCTGAACACGCGGTGAGCTTGGACGTTGATGAGCAGGTAGAGGTCGCCGGGCGGGCCGCCGTAACGGCCGGGCTCGCCCTCGCCCGTCAGCCGCACCTGGAGGCCGGTGTCTACGCCGGGCGGAACGGCGACGGACAGGGAGCGGCGACGGCGGACCGCTCCTGCGCCGGAGCAGTCCTTGCACGGGTTGGGTACGACGATGCCTTCGCCGTGGCAGCGCTCGCAGGTGGTGACGTGGACGAACTGGCCGAAGACGCTCTGGGACTGGCGGCGGACCTCGCCGCTGCCATTGCATACCGGGCACTTAGCGGTGGAACTGCCGGGAGCGGCCCTGGCGCCGTTACAGGTGGCGCACACCTCCGTCCGCTGCGCTTCTAGCTGTTTTTCGCAACCCAGCGCCGCCTCCTCGAAGGTCAGAACCAATCGCTGCTGAATATCGGAGCCTTGCTGGGGGACACGTTGGCGGCGGCCCCTGCCGGCGGAGCCGAAGAAGGCCTCGAAGATGTCGCCGAACCCGGCACCGAAGTCCACGCCCTCGAAGCCGCGCGCGCCGCCGTCCTTGGGCACGGCTCCCATGCGGTCATAATAGGTCCGCTTTTCCGGATCGCTCAAGACCTGGTAGGCCTGATTGATCTCCTTGAACTTCTCCTCCGCCTCCGGGCCTTTGTTGACGTCCGGGTGGTACTGCATGGCCAGCTTGCGGAACGCCTTGCGGATCTCTTCTTCCGAGGCGTTCCGCGCCACGCCGAGGGTCTCGTACAGGTCTTTGTTGCGGGGCATAACTATTTATCCCTTATCTGAAAACCAGTGTAGATACTATACACCACGGATGATGGGGCGCTTCTAGCGGCGATGGCTTGCTTACATGACGCTGCGGATAAAGGGGATACGTCCGGTCTCGCGGTTGAAGAGCGGCTTTGAGTGCGGCCCTATTCGTCGCTAAGACCTTGGCTACTTCGCCGGGGCAGGCGGTCCCTCCGCTGGACTCTCCTGCTTCTTCCCCACCAACACCATGGCTGGGCGCAAGACCCGGTCGTGGAGCAGGTAGCCCTTCTGCATCTCCTGGACTACCTTGCCCTCATCGGCGCTCTCCACATACTGGATGGCCTGATGGTAGCGCGGGTCGAAAGGTTCGCCCACGGTGCGCATGGCCTTCACTCCCTGGGACTCCAGGGTCGCCACGAGCTTGCGGTAGACCAGCTTGATGCCGTCCACCCAGGTGAGACCGGCCAGGGTGGCGTCCGCCACGCCGAAGGCCCGCTCCAGGTCATCGATGATGGGCAGGAGTTGGGAGATGAGCATAGCCGAGGAGAACTTGGCTAGTTCGTCCCGTTCCTGCTCGATGCGCCGCTTGAAATTAATGTAGTCGGCCTGGGCCCGCTGCCAGTTAGCCAGATACGACTGGGCCTTGTTCTTCTCCTCTTCCAGTAACGCCTTCAGCGCGGTGGGGTCGTCCGCTTGCTCTGGCGCCGCCTCCGCTGCGGGCTGTCCGGCATCAGGGCCGGGCGTGGAAGGCACAGGCTCGTTGTTGGCGTGTTCGTGTTGCTCTGGAGTCATGACTGCCTCGCGAGTCGGGTTGGTCTAGTTCCTGGTGGCGGGCCGGGGTGGGCCGTTTTGGAGGAACTCGCCCAGCACTGCGGCGAGATAGCGCACCGCGGCGATGGCGCGCTCGTAGCGCATGCGGGTAGGCCCCAGCACGCTCACCACGCCGCTGGCCTCGCTGCCCACGCCGTAGCGGGCCATGACCACGCTGCACGCGCGCATCGAGGCGTCTGTATGCTCATCGCCAATGATGATGGCAAAGCCCTCTTCATAGAGGTCGTTAGGTACCAGGCGGCGCAGGCCTTGCCGCTTTTCCAGCACATCCACCACAGGCCGGAGCTTTTCGCTCTCGGAGAACTCGGGCTGGGCCATGAGGAAACGGATGCCCATCACGTCTATGCCCTGCTCCATATCCGCCTCTTCCGCCCGCAGCCCTTCTACAACCTTCGTCATTACCTGTCGCTCCAAGGCGGACTGCAGAGTCGCTTTGGCCTCGATCTGGGCGGCGCTGAGGCCAGCGAAGAGGGAGTTGAGTCGGTTGGAGACGAAGGTCAACTGGTCTTGAGAGGCAGGGGTCGGCAGGCGCAGCATCTGTTGCCGCAGCTTGGCCTCCGGCAGCACTGCCACGAGCAGCACCTCCTTCTCCCGCACCCATACCAGTTGGAGGTGCCGAAGGATGGGCCGGGCTGTCTTGGGGCTGGTGGTGAAGGCCGCGTTGTTCACCAGCCGGGACAGCAGGTCGGAGGCGGCATGAAGCCATTCGTCCAGGCCGCCAGCCAGGCGCTTGAAGTAGTCGGCGACGGCCTGCCGGTCGGCGGGATTGAGTTGGGGGGCGGAGAACTCCACGGCGGCCACATAGAGCCGGTAGGCCTTGGTGGAGGGCACGGCACCGGCGGAAATGTGGGGCCGGGTGAGATACCCCGCCTCCTCCAGGGCTGCCATGTCATTGCGGACGGTGGCCGGACTCACCCCGAGCCCGCTGTAGCGGGCTAGGTGCAGGGACCCCACAGGGACGGCGCTGTGGATGTACTCGTCGACGAGGACGTTAAGGAGAGAGAGCCGTCGGCCTGTGGTCAGATTGTCCTTGCTCGTTGCCATATGACCACTCCGGCTGTCCTGCCACCTCCGGTGTAGCGAGGGGGCTTTGATGGGAAATGTACCACTTGCCGAATCTGATTGTCAAGCAAGGCGCTATGAGGATGCCTACAGGGGTCGCTGGGCTTGAGAGTAGGTGGCGGCGAACCAACTCTCGCGAGTGCGGGTGTCGCGGTCGAACAGGATGCGATAGAGAAGGGTCTGCCACAGCGGCTGGCTGATGGCGGGCGCGCCGGGGCCACCCAAGGCCCTGCGGAACGCAACAAGAGCGGCCACGCCGCCGCACCCGGCGACGAGGCCCGGCGGGCCGTCCACGAAGGTGGCCCACAGGGGCGTAAGGTAGATGCCCAGGCCGAGGAAGAGGGCGTGCTGCCTCCACTTGGCGATGCCAATGAGGACGAAGGCGATGAAGATGAGGAAGGTGAGGAGAGAGCCGCCCAGGACGGCGCCGATGCCGGTGGCCATGCCACGTCCGCCCGCGAAGCGGTGGAAGACCGGCCAGATGTGGCCGGCCATCGCCGCCAGGCCTACGCCCATGTACTCGGGAGGCGTCATGTCCAGAGCGAAGCGGGCGGCCAGCACCGGGGCCATGCCCTTTGCGATGTCCAGCAGCCCCACGGCTACGGAGGCCCACCCGCCGGCGGCCCGATAGACGTTGGAACTGCCCAGGTTGCCGGTGCCGAACTCCCGCAGGTCAATTCCGAAGTGGCGTCCCACCCAATAGGCGGGGGAGAATGCGCCCAGCAGGTAGGCCCCAAAAGCTGTGAGGGCGAAGATAGTCAATGCGCTCCGCCTCTGAAGAGATGGGCATGGAGTGACGCCCCAAGAGGTTATTGTAACAAGGCTGGGGTGCTCCAGGGGGCAAGCGCGCTGTCTACGATGGCTGGGCGGTGGCCTGGCTGGTGGCCTGGGGCCGGTCCACGATGGCGAAGGTCAGCTCGCCCTCCGCCACCACGGCGCCGTCCACGCTGGCCTTGGCCGCGCCCTTGCCGATGGG
>JACPQI010000107.1 GCA_016190545.1 Chloroflexota bacterium | reverse complement strand
GGCCAGCCATGCCTCGCGCTTGCCAGGGTAGCTTTTCCTGCATCTCGGGCTGTAGTCGCTTGTCCCTCTTTTTCATGATCAGGGCCGCTGTTCACGGCGCCTATTGAGTTGCCTCGAATGCGCCCATCTCCAGAGCGCCTGAGGCGGCTGACACTTTTGACACCCAAGCGTCTTGTCTTCCGCCCACAGAGGCGCATAGGGAAGGGCCGTGTATTCAAGGGAAAGGAGGTGAGAGCGCAGCGGTGTGTGTAGAGGTTGATTCGATGTGTGATTCCACTGTGGGCGTCGTGTGATTTTACAAGCGGATGCTGCAAGGAGATGCCTTCATGAAAAGGTCTACGGTTTTTAACCGCATTAAGCGCGCATTGGTAGTGCTCGGGGCCGGCTTGCTGGCAACCTCTCTGGTCCTGCCGGCGAGCGCAGAGGTCGACCCGCCGTTGGTCGAGGCCACCATCCCGGTCGGCGGATCTATTGAGGTCACGAAGAGAGTGACGACGCCGGCCATTCCGCCGGTGGTGGACATCTGTCTCCTCGAAGATGAGACGGGGTCATTCGGTGACGATATCGGCAACTTGCAAGGCGGCACGACAGCGTCGGACATTTACGATACTGTAATAGGTACCAGCCCCGGTGCCCAGTTCGCCGTGGCTGGCTTCCGGGACTACCCCGTCAGCCCGTACGGATCGGCGGGAGACCATGTCTACCGGCTGCTGAGTTCTATGGACCCGACCAAGGCAGCCTGGTTGGCAGGCATAGCGGCGCTGACTGCTGGAGGTGGTGGTGATTTCCCGGAGGCGCAGTACGATGCCATCGTTGCGGCGGCCGGCCCAGGCGCCTTTGTCGACCCGACTGTGGGTGAACAAGGGAACTGCGGTTGGCGCGACCTTGCCGCGACACCGGGCGTACAGCGCGTCCTCGTAGTGACCACCGATGCGACATTCCACAATCCAGATGGAACGCACGTCAATGACCAAGCCGCTACCATTGCGGCCCTCAACGCTCAAAACATCGTGGTTATCGGCCTCAAGGCTCCGGGCACGGGCGGCGAGCTCGACGCCTTGGCCGGGGCCACA
Source organism: Chloroflexota bacterium (assembly GCA_016190545.1). The sequence continues at coordinate 7,303 of JACPQI010000107.1, read as the reverse complement.
GGCGGCTCTGTGCAGCCGCTGAGCTCCGATGGAGCGAACATCGCCCAAGCCATCCTGAACGGCTTGGCCGCGGTCACGACGGACGTGTGGTGGACGATTGCTTCAATAGACCCAGGGTTGAACGTATCGCTCAGCCCCACAGTGCATCTTGGTGTGGCTGGCAACACTACGGTAGTGTTCAGCGAGACGGTCTCTGTGGACAACGACGCCAGCCTCATGGGCCAGACCCTGACGGCTGTAGTCGTCTTCATCGCCAATCACTATCCGGAAGAGGGAGCACCCATAGGGAGAGAGTTGATCAGGATCACAGTGCCTGACACCCTGGCTCCTGAGTGCGACTGCGTGGAGACGGTGAACCCGCATGGGAACACGGTCCCGCCGGCGGGCTCTACGACGCTGCCCGGTTCGAAGGGTGGGCAAAACGAGGACGGGTACTATGAGCTCCGCGCCACGGATAATCTAGACCCGAACCCAACCATCTGGGTACTGGATACCGGCAGCGGCACGGTCTTCGGGCCGTTCTCCAACGGCGACAAGATCAAGTACACAGAAGCCCCGGACGCAACGCCAGAGTCGAAGAAGATCGGCAGCACTGGCGGCAGCAACAGCGGCGACTCCGATGCCATTGCTGCGCACATCATCGGGAACGGTGACGCTGCGGTGTTTGCGGTGGACGCCTCCGGCAACGCCTCCGACCCCGTGCTTTGCCTGGTACCCCCGCTACCCAAGTAAAGGTCCACGATGGGGGAGGAGCTGCTGCGCTCCTCCCCCATCCCACGCCTCGTCACCGATCCTTCCGAGCAACACAAACCAGACGTCTACGCCCTTCGAGTTCACAGCGAACACTCTCATCACTGAGCATCCTTACAACTTACAATAAGAAGCAAGCCGCCTACTCTCGCGCCTTGCTCTGAAGTTCGTACAGCTTGGTGAGCGCCTCCAGCGGCGTCATGGCGTTCAGGTCCAGCGCTAGCAGCTCCTCCACCCAGGCCGGGTGCGGCCCGAAGAGGTCGAGCTGCGCCGCACCAGGCTGTCCTTTCACCCCCCTGGCCTTTGGTGAGGGTGCGCTGTCGCCCGCGTGGTCCGCCCGCGTTTCCAGGTCGGCCAGCACCTCCTGGGCCCGCCGCACGATGGAGCGGGGCAGTCCGGCAAGCTGGGCCACGTGGACGCCATAGCTCTTGTCGGCGCCGCCCGGCACGATCTTGTGCAGGAACGCCACCTTCCCACCCTCTTCCGCCACGGCAACATTGTAGTTGCGCACCCGTGGCAGGTAGAAGGCCAGCTCCGTCAGCTCGTGGTAGTGGGTGGCGAACAGGGTCTTGGCGCCCAGGCGCGGCGCGTTGTGCAGGTGCTCCACCACCGCCTGGGCGATGGACAGCCCATCATAGGTACTGGTACCGCGCCCGATCTCGTCCAGGATGACCAGCGACCGCGCCGTGGCCTGGTGCAGGATCTGGGCCGTCTCCACCATCTCCACCATGAAGGTGGACTGCCCCAGCGCCAGGTCGTCTTGCAGCCCGATGCGCGTAAAGATGCGGTCCACCAGGCCGATGTCGGCCCGATCCGCCGGCACAAAGCTCCCGATCTGGGCCATCAGCGCGATGAGCGCCACCTGCCGCAGATAGGTGGACTTGCCCGCCATGTTGGGTCCGGTCAGCACCACGACCTGGGCCTCTTCGCTGGACAGGTCGGTGTCGTTGGGCTCGAAGGCCCCGGCGGGCAGCGCCCGCTCCACCATGGGATGCCGCCCGTTGCCGATGCGCAGCGCCGTCCCCTCCATCACCACGGGGCGCACGTAGCGGTGTCGCGACGCCGCCTCGGCAAAGGAGGCCAGCACGTCCACCTCGGCGATGCAGCGGGCGGCGGCCAGCACCTGCTCGACGAAGCCGGCCACCTGGCTGCATATCTGGCGGAACAGGGACGCCTCCATCTCCACCAAGCGCTCCTCGGCGTTGAGCACCAGGGACTCGTACTCCTTGAGCTCCGGCGTGATGAACCGCTCACCGTTGACGATGGTCTGCTTGCGGATGTAGTGGGCCGGCGCCTGGGGCAGGTTGGCCTTGCTCACCTCGATGTAGTAGCCGAACACCTTGTTGTAGCCCACCTTGAGCGACTTGATGCCCGTGCGCTGCCGCTCCTCCCGCTCCAGGTTGGCGATATAGTCCTTGGCGTTGCGCGAGGCCAAGCGCAGGCTGTCCAATTCCGGCGAGAAGCCCTGGCGAATGACGCCGCCGTCGGCCAGCGTCAGCGGCGGCTCCTCCACGATGGCCCGCGCGATGAGCATCGCCACCTCGTCTTTCGGCTGCAACGCCTCGATGGGCCACGGGATGACACTGCCGCCTTCGCGCAAGGCTTGGCCGAGGCCAGTCAGCACCTCCAGGCTGTGCCGCATTGCGACCAGGTCGCGGGGCGTGGCGATGCCGCCGCGGACCCGGTTGACCAGCCGCTCCAGGTCAGACACCCTGCCGAGCAGCGCAGCCACCTGGCCGCGACGCAACTCGCCGGCGTGGAGCCAGGCTACCGCTTCCAGCCGCCGCTCGATATCGTCCCGCCCCAGCAACGGCTGGCCGAGCCAGCGCTTGAGGAGCCGCGCCCCCATCGCCGTCCGCGTGAAATCGAGCACGGCGAGGAGCGAGTGCTGGGCCGTGGCCGAGCGGCCACCCTGGAACAGCTCCAGGTTGCGCCGTGTCTGCGGGTCCAGCACCATGTACGATTGCGTCGAGTAGGTGGTAAGGCCGGAAAGCTGGCTGGCAACATCCCGCTGCGTCTTCTCAAGATAGTCGACGATGGCGCCCGCCGCCCGCACGGCCAGGGGCAGCCCGGCGCAGCCGAAGCCCTCCAGGGTGCTCACCTCCAGCCGCGCCAGCAGCCGCTCCTGCGCCAACTCCAGGTCGAAGGCGGCGCTGTCAAGCTCGGTGGCGTGTACTCCGCCGGGGCCGGTATCGCGGGCGCCGGGCGGCGTCAGCACCTCGGCGGGCTGCAACCGCGCCAGCTCCAGCGGAAGGTGAGCGAAGGGCATCTGCGTGACGGCGAACTCGCTGGTGGTGACATCGATATAGGCAAGCCCGGCCTGCTCGCCGTCCACCACCACCGCCGCCAGATAGTTGTTGCTCTTCTGCTCCAGCAGGTTGGGCTCCAGCACCGTGCCCGGCGTCACCACCCGCACCACGTCCCGCTCCACCAGGCCATGGCCCGACGGCTCGCTCAGCTGCTCGCAAATAGCGACCTTGTAGCCCTGGGCTATGAGCTTGCCCAAGTAGTTGTCGAGGGCGTGGTGCGGAATGCCTGCCATAGGCACCCGCTGGTCTTTCCCCATATCCCGCCCCGTCAGGACAATGCCCAACTCCCGGGACACTACCCTGGCGTCCTCATCAAAGGTCTCGTAGAAGTCGCCGAGGCGGAACAGGACGATGGTGCTGGGATAGCGCTGCTTGACGCGCAGGTATTGCCGTCGGATGGGCGTGACCACAGAGCGAACTTCCCTTTGGGACCGAGTGTGGCACTATTGTACCAAAGGAAAGCCCGGCCTTTGGCCATGGATGGTGTGAGGGGTAAAGCCTCACTTCGCCACGTGGCCGGACCCAATGCGGGCCTCACATAGAGTAAAGGATCGGCCTCTCTTTTTGCTGTTGAGCGTATACTTTTTCGAATCACGAGCAATCATCCGCTATGGGTGTAGACTCAGATGCTGCAGGCATAGCGGGGTACAGTAGTTTCGCCAGCATCTCCAGCCCCTCGACGATGCGCGGACCGGGCCGGTTCAGCAGATTGGAATCGATGGCGTACACCCGGTTGTTCCTGACCGCCGCCATGCCTTGCCAGCCGGGCCGGACACGCACCGTCTCCGCCGATTCATTGCCCAAGCCGTACTGGGCGGCGTCGGCGAGGATGACCACCTCGGGGTCCCGTTGCAGCACCACCTCCTGGCTCAGTTGCGGGAACGGCGTGGACGCGCCCTCAGCCACGTTCCTGGCTTTGAGCAAGCCGAACATGCCACCGACGAAGCTTTGGGGAGCGACGGTGTACAGGTCCGCGGTCAGCTCGTAGAACACGCGCGGGCCGGTGGTGACGTCCGCAACCCTGGCCTTCACAGCATCGATGCGACGGCGCATGTCATCGGCCAGCCGCTTCGCCTGCTCGTTATGGTCCAGCGCCTTCCCCAATAAAAGGATATGCTCCAGCACGCCATCCAAGGTCTGCGGCTCGACCATGAACAGCACATTCAGCCCCCGCTGCTCCATCTGTTGCAGGAAGGGCCGCTGCCGCCCGGCGATGATGACTAGATCGGGCGACAGCCCCAGCAACTGCTCCATATTGGGGTTGGAATAGCTGAGCTCCGCCTTCTGCTTGGCTTCCGGGGGGTAGTCCGAGAACTGGTCTCGCGCTATGACCAAGCCGCCGGCGCCCAAAGCGAAGATGACCTCCGTCGCTCCAGGCGAGAGCGACACGATGCGCGTGGGCGCCTTTCTGATAGTGACGCTCCGTCCTGATGGGTCCGTGATGGTGAGCGGGTAGACTGGTGCTGGAGCGGGCGATGGTTGGGATGTGGCAGCCGGTCGCACTGTCGGCGTGGGCGTAGGTGGCACCGGCGTGGGCGCCTCACTCCCACTGCATGCTGCTGACATGAAGGCGAAAAGCAGGCCTACGACTATAACGGTCAACAGAGTAGCGCCACGGTTCACACGTACCATTGGTATCCTCCTCTACGACGTTCGGGGGCCTATCCCGTTTCTTCTTTTATCTGATTCTGATAAGGATCGTAGTGATCGCACTCTGCCCGCATCAAAAAGCCCGCCCCTTCAAGAAGAGGCGGGCTACTTTCGCGCTGGTTCTGCGCATGCCCGGGCCTTTCTCTCGAAGGCTGTGCATAGCGAGGGCAGGCGTCCTGGCTTATCCGCTTCAAGCGGCTTTACAGTTGCGGGACAGCGCCGGTCTTGCACCGGTCTTCGCTTTTACCCCGATGCAGTCTTACTGCTATCGGGACACCCTCGCTCATTGCTGTATGTCAGTCGCAAGCTAGTCTAGACAGGAACGTCGCCGCTGTCAAGCGCCCGCCCCTTGACGCCGCTCCGAGTCCGTGTACAATTAAAGGTGCTTTTGGTGGCGAGAGCGAAGCGGACCCACCCGTTCCCATCCCGAACACGGAAGTGAAACGCTTCAGCGCAGACGATACTGAGGGGGCAACTCCTTGTGGAAAATATGCCGCCGCCAGGGGCATTATGAAAGAAAAGGGCCGAGTCGTTCGGCTCTTTTTCTTTCCCCTTTAGCCGGCGTCTCTTCGCCGCATCCCCCAGCGCCCGTCCCACTTTGCGCGATGTCACAAGCGATGTCCTCCTAACGCCGGGGACTCCTCGTCGTTCCTGCTGTATATGAAGGTAAAAACTGGGGATTCTTAGCTGACAACCCTCTTTACAGTCAAAAGAACAATGGCCTATAATATGGTTACAGATATGAACATTCCCTCCGCAGCAGACGTGAATCAGCCTTTGCCTGAACAGCAGAGCGGCGCCTCTTCCATGAGCGAGCTCTTGGAAGAGGCGCAAGATGCCAGGCGTATTCATCGTGGCGAACACGTGCAAGGCACCATCGCCCAGATAACGCCGGACGGCCTCCTGGTGCACATCGGCATGAAAACTGAGGGCATCGTACCGCAAAGGGAGATGCGCACCCTCACGCCATCGGCCCTCGCCTCGCTCAAACCGGGCGACGCCGTCACCGTGACGGTGCTGCGCTCGGAGAGCGAGAGCGGCCAAGTGCTCTTGTCGTACGACAAGGCCCGCACCGAGCAGGGCCGCAAGCTCCTGGAAGCCGCGCTCCAGAACGGCGTCATCCTAGAAGGGGAGGTCACCGGCTACAACAAGGGCGGCGCCATCGTCTTGGTGGAAGGCATTCAGGGCTTCGTGCCTTTGTCCCAACTCGTCTCCGCCAAGAACACCGCGGCGGGCGGGAACGGCGTAGACCTGGCTTCCCTGGTGGGCGGCAAGCTCAAGATGAAGGTTATCGAGCTGGACGCCAAGCGTGACCGCGCAATCCTTTCGGAGCGCGCCGCTATCCAAGAATGGAAGCAGCAGCAAAAAGAGCGCCTCATCAGCGCGCTGGCGGAGGGACAGACAGTAGAGGGCAAGGTGAGCAGCCTGTGCAGTTTCGGCGCCTTCATAGACCTGGGCGGGGCCGATGGCCTGGTCCACGTCTCGGAACTGTCCTGGAAATCCGTAAGGAGCCCTGACGAGGTGCTGAAGGTCGGCGATGTAGTGAAGGCCCAAGTCCTCAAGGTAGACAAGGAGAGCAAAAAAATCTCCCTCAGCCTCAAGCGGCTGTCGCCGGAGCCCTGGCAGGCCATTGCCCAGCAGTACCACGTAGGCCAATTGGTCAAGGGTACCATTACCAAGCTGGTGGACTTCGGCGCCTTCGCTCGCATTGAGGGAGGCATCGAAGGCCTGATCCATATTTCTGAGCTCTCGCAGAAGCGGCTTCAGCACCCCAAGGAGGTGGTGCAAGAAGGCCAGGACGTGACGCTCAAAATCCTGCGGGTAGAACCGGAGAAGCGTCGAATAGCGTTAAGTCTTAAACAGGTGGAGGAGGCTGAGGCGTTGTCCTGGTATGCCAAGAGCCAGAACACGCAGCCTGAGTCTCCCGCCACCTAGAGGTGCGATATGGCAAGCAGATTTGAAAAGTTCTCTGAACGGGCCAGGCGAGTCCTCCAACTGGCGCAGGAGGAGGCCCAATACTTCAATCATAACTACATCGGCACAGAGCACATCCTCCTGGGCCTGGTGCGCGAGACGGAGGGCGTGGCCGCCCGCGTCCTCGCCAACCTGGGTGTTGAGCTGACCAAGGTCCGTTCCGCCGTCGAATTCATCATCGGCCGGGGCGAGAAGTCGGTCCCCGGCGAGATCGGCCTGACCCCGCGCGCCAAGAAAGTCATTGAGCTGGCGGTGGATGAAGCCCGCCGCATGAACCACAACTACATCGGCACGGAGCACCTCCTCATCGGCCTGCTGCGTGAGGGAGAAGGCGTGGCCGCCGGTGTGCTGGAGAGTTTGGGTGTGACCTTGGAGAAAGTGCGCCAGGAGACCGGGCGCATCCTCAGTCTCACCTCGTCTCAAAGCCAGACCGGGGCTGCCGCCCGCACCACCGCCCGCACCCCCACGTTGGACCAGCTAGGCGTGGACCTGACTCAGATGGCCCGCGCCGGCAAGCTGGACCCTGTTGTGGGCCGCCAGAAGGAGATTGAGCGGGTGGTCCAGATCCTCAGCCGCCGCACCAAGAACAACCCGGTGCTCATCGGCGAGCCCGGCGTGGG
>JACPQI010000109.1 GCA_016190545.1 Chloroflexota bacterium | reverse complement strand
TCCGGCAGCATGGCCATCGACTTCGAGTCGGGCCGGGGGTTCGACGCCACCCGCCGCAGGGGCGGAGCAGTCCTTAACAAGCCTGACCTGGTGCTGGAGGAGACCGCCCGCTGGGCGCGGGTCGGGGCCAAGTCCTTGTATCTGCGCATGGGTGACGTCGCCCACCTGCCGCCGGAGCGGCTCATTGAGCGCATGGAGTGGTTCGCGCACGAGGTGATGCCCCAGGCTAGGGCGATGTAGGCTTTGTGCGGACACGCGCTCTGAAGAAATGACCGCACGCGCCTTGACACGCTACACACGTAGCGACTAGAGTGGGAATAGTATGGCAGAGTTCGTCATTCTGGACCCCATCGGCGACCGGAGGCAAGAGCGCCACCATCTGGCCCGCCGCAAAGGGGAGCTGTCCGGCGCCACTGTGGGCCTGTTCGACAACCAGGTCCCCAATGCGACGCTGTTCCTGGAGACGGTCGGTTCCTTGCTTATGGAGCGGCACGGCGTCGCCGCCATCGTGTACCGCCAGACGAACACCGGCGCCGGCTACGACCTGACGCGCAAGGCGAAAGCGCCGGTGGAGAGCGAGACGCTGCAAGAGGCGGCCAAGAGGTGCGACGCCGCCGTGGTGGGGGTGGGCCACTGAGGGTGCGTGGTGTGGGGTGCCCACACAGGAGTGCGGCTGGAGCGGTGGGGCGTGCCTGCGGCGGTGGTCAGCACGACGGGCTTCGCCGACATGGGGCGAGACACCGCTGAATCTCTGGGCCTGGAGGGCCTGTGCATCCTGGCGGCGCCCCATCCCTTCGATACCCTTACGCCCGCGGGCGTAAGCGCCGCCGCTGAAGCGCTGCTGCCGGAGATCGAGCGGGTGCTGACGGCGCCGGCGGAGGAACTGGCGAAGGAGTACCGCTCCAAGAGCTTCCCGCAGCCGGAGGAGGGCGTCCTGGCCTGTTCCCTGCCGCACGGGCAATAGGCTCTGCGGCACACCCTGGCGCTGCTTCCCGCTATTATTGAGAAAGCGATAGCGACCATCGGTGTCCCAAGGAGCAGCGGATGAAACTGCGCTTCGGCTTGCTCATATCCACAGCCTTTGTCCTCATCGCCGTGATAAGCGGTAGTGCGGGGCGAACCCAGTCACCTAGTCCTGCGACCCAGTCTTCGGTTGCTCAGGGAGAGGCTACCCAAGTGGTCATCTACCAACCGCCGACCTGAGGGTGTTGCGACGAGTACGGTACGTACTTGAGACAGCAGCGCTTCACCGGCAAGGTGCAACGAGAAGCCGATCTCATCGCAGTGAAGGACCGCTACGGAGTCCCGGAGACGTTGCGCAGTTGCCACACCGCCCTCGTTGGGGGCTACGTTGTTGAGGGTCACGTGCCGGTCGAGGCGATACGGCTGTTGCTGACGGAACGCCCTGCTTCTACAGGTATCGCTCTGCCGGGCATGCCTGAGGGATCGCCCGGGATGCCAGGGAAGAAAGCAGGGCCGCTCGACGTTTACGCCTGGGGACAACAGAGCACGACGCTGTTCGGCAGCTATTAGCCCTTGTACGATGCGCTAAGCAACCGCGCTATCGGTCGGCGCGCCGACGGGCTGAGCGGCGAGAGAACTGATGACTTCCTCAGCTTGATGGGCTTTGATCCGCCCGAGTTCCAGAAGGCGCCGCAGGCCGCTCCGGCAGGTGGCTTCTGTCGAGCGGTCCTCCAACACGTTCGTCCGCAAGCCTTTCTCCATCAGCTCTTGCATGAGGGACTGGTCCGTCGTTGCCGCCTGTTGGAGAGTCCGCTTCAGTACCTGCTCAAAGCGCTTTGTGCGCGGCCTCACCGGCAGCGCTGGCTGCCAGAACAGACGAAACGCTCTCCCCAGTCGATTCACTGACTGGTCTACAACGCTCGGCAGGAGCAGCAACAACCTGTGGTCTGGCCGAGCGTCAAGCGCGGCCACCCAGAACGGCACATGGACCATGACCGCGCTGCGGGGACTGGAGTCAAACTGCCGTGGAAAGCCGGCTCCCGCATCCTCCATACTTTCCACAAACGCCTGCTTAGCGGAAATCAATCGATTGATGTCGTTGCCGATTTGGGTTGCGAACGTGGTGAGCCTTTCGCCTATTCTGCCTAGCTCCTGCACCGCCTGGTCCTTCTCCTTTTCGATATCGGACACGCGGCGCCATTCCTGCGTCGTAAGGTGACTCACATGCTCTACAACCCGAGATATCTCTCGGTCGCGATGGGCCAACACATTGGCCAGCCGACCCGCAGACGCGCTCCTGGCGCGCTCCGCGCTGCTGCGCGATTTGGCGTAGGCGCCTCCCTTGTCTTTCCACTGGCGGGCCTCACTCTCCCATCGAGCGACCTCAGCCTTCAAATCAGCGACCAGCGGGGCGAACCGCTCCTCCACCAGGGCCACCTCCTCCCGCATCGACTCATCACGTTGTTGCACTGCTTCCTCAATCTCTGGACGCAGATGAGCGATGCGCTCGCTGTATGCTCTCCCGGCCTGGAGTTGCTCCTCTTCAACGCGCGTCATCCAGTAGGCCGTGGCCTCCCCCAGGAGATTCCCTACCGTTTCCAGACGCTTGACATCTTTTCGCGACGTCTCTTTGACCAATTGGGAGAAGATGCAGACCGCAGTGCTTGCCGCCTCGGGACTTATACGGGGCGACAGCGCCGCCGATTCCGGCAGGCTCTCCACCTCTGGGCTTGCCTTGGCGTAATCGCACAGGCCCGAGACCAGACCGTCATCGGCAATGTAGCCGTGGAGCGAGTAGTCTATGGCACCGTTGGGACTTCTGAAGGTGGTAGCGTGGACCTTCAAGACTTCGAGATAGGCGGAGGGGGAAATGTTTGAGCGAAGTGCTTTAGCCAGGTCGCTTTCGAAGTGGTCACACTGCGAGACGGTGGAATAGGTGACATGGTGGTTGAACAGCCCCAAGCCGTCCATCACCACGGAGCCTTGCCCGTCCGCTCGCTCAAGCACATAGAAAGGCCAGAACAGCCGGGCGACAAAAAGGGGCGGCTCAATGAGTTTTCGTTGGAAAAGCGCGTGAGACCGCTGCCCTGCCCGCTGCACCTGCAGGAGCACAAGCGCTATCTCCAGTTCACATGAGACTGGGCGACCCGGACTCTTCGTATCGCTGGCGGTGAGAAAGGGAAGCACTCTCATGTGTTCGTCGCATCAGCCGCAGTCAACGGCGCGACACGTCCCGTCGAAAGGGCTACGCTGGCTGGGTGAAGGCCTAGATCCGCACCGGCTGGTCGACGAAGCTGAGGACGCGCGGGTTGAACAGCTCAGGCCGCTCGAAGTAGGACGAATGGCCGCTGCCCGGCACTCGGTACACCATGGAATTGAGGAGCTGACGGTGCGCCGCCTCAACGATTTCGGGCGGGGTCATTTCATCTTCTTCGCCCACCACGAAGAGTGTGGGGAAGATGAGCTTGCTGAGGAGCACGCGAGGCGGCGGCGAGGCCGGAATGCGCTGGAAGTAGTCCCGTGACAGGGTGGGGTTGAGGCCCGCGATTTGCTTGAAGAGGAACGCGACGGCAGGACGCTCCCGCTGGAGCCGGCTGGACACGGAAAGGCTCATCAGGTCGCCTTCCCGGTTCTTGTGGTTGTTGCGAGCGCGCAAGGCCTTGGCAATCGTGTCCTGATCGATGATCCAGCCGTGGCTCCCGGAGAGCGTGAGGCTCTTCACCCGGCTCGGATATTTGAGCGCAAAACCCATGCCCGTATAACCGCCCAGGTCCTGACACACCAGGTGGATCTCGCGGATGTTGAGGTGGAGAAGCAGGCCGTCCAGGTCATCGACGAGGGCCTTGGCGCCGGAGCCGTTCCGGGCGTCGAGGGACTGGCCGAAGCCACGCTGGTCGTAGGTGATACAGCGATAGTACTTAGAGAAGTCAGGCACTTGCTGCCACCAGCTCAGATGACTCCCGCTGGCCCCATGACAGAACACCACGGTAGGCCCACTGCCATGCACCTCGTAGTAGAGCTCGATGCCATTGATGGTGGCCTTGGGCATGCTACACCCTCCTCTGCTGGTCACGCCTGGACGGGCGAGTTGAACTAATTATTAAACAAAGTTCAACAAATATCTATAGTGACACAGGGAAGTTTTTCAGAATTTTGCGCACGGCAGCCGAGAAGGACGTCGTGCAGATAAAGCGTGCTATGATGAGGTCGCATAAACCTCAGAGCGGCGCTGGCGACCTGGAAGACCTGGGTACGAAAGTAGAAGACACAGGGAATGCGACACGCTGCGAATAGGGCCAACGCAGGGCTGGGAAGCGAGCCCGAGCCGCACTCATGGCGCCTCAGCCGCTCTGAGATCAGCGGTGGCCTGGCTGATCTGTCCGTCCTGGTTCCGCTGGAAGTCGCTCTCATCGCCATCAACGGGCTCAACCCCACCACCACGCTGCTGGGCGTGGGCATCGCCTACATCTTGGCCGGGCTTTACTTCAGGATTCCCATGCCGGTGCAGCCGCTCAAAGCCCTCGCCGTCATCGCCGTCGCCCAGCACCTGGCGCCAGCGGTCATCGCCGCCGGCGCCCTGCTCATGTCGGCGACGTTGGGGTTCCTCGCCACGACCGGCCTCATCAACCTCTTCGCCGTCGCTATTCCTGCGCCCCTCATCCGTGGCGTGCAGATGGGCCTGGGGTTTCTCTTGCTCAAGACCGGCGTTCTCATCCTGTGGTCACGGCCCTTCTTCATCGGTGGTGATCGACGCCTTGTGGAGGTGGCGGGCGTATCGCTTCCCTTGGGACTGCTGATTGGCCTGCTCGGCATCGCCCTGTTGCTCCTTGCCCTGCGCTGGAAGCGGCTCCCCGCCACCGTCCTCGTCCTGGCGGTGGGCGCTGCCGTGGGCCTCAGCCTGGGCGGATGGAAGTCCTTCGAAGGCGCGGCCCTCGGCCCTCTCGCCATCAATCCGGCATTCCCTTCAGCAGGCGATTTCAGCACAGCGCTGACGCTCTTGGTGATCCCCCAAATCGCTCTCACCCTCACCAACTCGGTGTTTGCCACGGTGGACGCCGCCACCGTGTACTTCGGGCCCCAGGCGGCCCGCGTCACCCCCCGACGCATCTCCTTGAGCATCGCGTTGGGCAACCTGTGGGCGGGTCTTCTTGGCGGCCTGCCCATATGCCACGGCAGCGGTGGGCTCACCGCCCACTATAAGCTGGGCGCCCGGACGCCTGCGGCTACCCTCTTCATGGGGGCCGTGCTTATCACTGTGGCTTTACTCTTCGGCAAGAGCGCCCTCCCCATCAGGACTTTCATCCCCTACGCCATGTTCGGGGCCTTGCTCCTCTACGTGGGCTGGCAGCACCTGATTCTGGGCACGAACGTAGCCAATAGAGTGCACCTGGCGCTCGCCATGCTAGTTGCCGTAGTCAGCGTGTTACCGGGAAGCAATCTTGCCTGGGGCCTTGGCGCAGGGCTTGCTGTGTGGTGGGGACTACGGGCGGCGAGCGCCGTGGTCCCTCACCCCGCCGCGCGGCGCCTCGGCAGCACGCTCCGAGCGGCGCAACGCCTGGCCTGACACGGCCCACCTACAAGAAAGCCGGCATGACCTGGGCGGCGAAGGCCTCCATGTGTTCCCGGAACTCGTGGAGAGTGCGGCCTCCAAACCCCACGATAGCATAGGTGGCGCCCGCCTCTTTGTAGGCCGCGATGTCCTCCCCAATCTGGTCGGCGACGCCGGTGAGCGCGCGGCCGCCCCGGTCGCGCCGTTTGGATCGCAGTTCGACCTGCGTCAGGTGGACCGCGACGTCCAGCCGCGTGTGGATGCGCCACCCCCGCATGAGGCCGTCAGCGTAGGCGAGGGCCTCCCGCACCTCCTGGGGCGTGGCGGAGAAGGGCGCCCAGCCATCGCCCATCTCCACGGCCCGCTGCACCGCCCGGCGGCTGCTGCCGCCGATCCAGATAGGCGGGTGCGGTTTCTGGAGCGGGCGCGGCGAGAGCCTGACGCCGGAGAAGCTGTAATAGCGGCCCTGGAAGGAAGGGGCCTCCTTCGTCCACAGCTCCTTGATGATACGCAGGTATTCATCTGTGCGGGGCCCCCGCTCTTGGAACGGAATGCCGAGGGCGGAGAACTCCGCCTCCAGGAAACCCGAGCCGGCGCCGAAGATGACCCGCCCGCGAGAGAGTTGATCCAGGCTGGCGACGGCCTTGGCGATGGTGAACGGATTGCGGTAGGGCAGTGCGACCACGTCCGTGAGAAGACGAAGCCGATGGGTGACGGCGGTGATGAAGCCCAGGAGGGCGAAGGGGTCGTACCAGGCCTCGCCGGCAGTGGAGAGCCAGTGGTCCGGCGTCACGATGTGGTCGCCGGTGGCGACGGCGTCGTAGCCCAGCTCCTCGGCGCGGCGCACGAGGGCGAGTATCACGTCAGAGGCGGGGCCTTCCCGGCCTTCCTGGATGCGGCGGATGGGCAGGTTGAGGCCGAATTTCAAGCCCTGTGTCATAGCAGCCCCCTGAAGCGGAACCAGAGGATCGCCTTGCGGATTGTCTCATCAACCGAGGACTGGGGCAGGCCAAGCTCGCGGACGGCCTTCGAGGAATCAAACCACATGCGTTGCTTCGCCAGCTTGACGCCGGCGATGGTGGCGGTAGGACGGCGGGCCAGGAGGCTGCCAAGGAAGCCTTCCTCCACGTAGGCGGTGAGCAGGGCCAGGCCGTAGGGGGCTTTGAAAACGGGCGGCGACTTGTCACCCATACTGCAGACCAGTCCGAACACCTCCTCGAAGGTCATGTTTCGATTACCGAGGATGTAGCGTTCTCCAACCCGGCCTTTCTCGGCGGCCAGCACGTGCCCCTCTGCTACGTCCTCCACATCTACGATGTTGATGCCGCCATCCAGATAGCCCCAGACCTTGCCCGTCAACAGGCCCACGATCATCCGGCCGGTGGGGGTGGGCCGCAGGTCAAAGGCGCCGATAGGAGCGGTGGGGTTGACGATGACCGCCGGCAGGCCGCATTCCTTCACCAGCCGCGACACCTCGCGCTCCGCCAACAACTTGGATCGTTCATAGTGGCCGGGGAGGTCGCGCAGCCGCTTCCACTCATAAGTCTCGTCGGCCAGTTCGCTCGGCTCGCTGGGCCGCGCGATTGCGGCGACGGAGCTGGTGTGGACGATGCGCCCGATGCCGGCCTCCAGAGCCGCCTCCATGACCCGGAGCGTGCCGTTGACGTTGATCTCGTAGACCTGACGGGACTGAGCGCCCCACAGTTCATAGAGGGCCGCCACATGGAAGACGGTATCGCAGCCACGCATGCCGTCGCATAAGACATCGCGGTCACTCAGGCTACCAGGCCACCGCTCGATGGGCAAGCCATCCAGCGCTCTCGTATCGCTACCGGGCCGCACCAGCGCCCGCACCTGATGCCCACGGCGCAGCAGGGCGCGCGCCACGTTGGCGCCCACAAAGCCCGTCGCCCCCGTCACAAAGGCACGCACCTGCCCTCCTCATGCTATTCCCTGGTGATGGATTATCGCCTGGAACCTGGCCGCGGGCAAGGAAAAGGTGAGGAAGAGCGGAAGGACACGCGCACTACGAAGCGTCTGGAGCGTTTGGTGGGCCGAGCGGGACTCGAACCGCGCTGTTCATGAGGCTTGCCCGGGTCCGGGAGTCCTCAGGGGGAGCGACTTGTCGATGCGTGCGGCCAGGGCGAAGTCCTTGTCCGTGAGGCCGCCCTCGCTATGGGTAGCGAGGACCAACTTGACCTTGTTGTAGGCGATGGCGATATCCGGGTGGTGGTCCGCTTGCTCGGCCAGCCAGGCGACGTGGTTGACGAAGAGCATGGCCCGGACGAAGCTCTTGAAGGCATACTGCTTGGTGATCTCTTTGCCGAGCAGTGACCAGCCAGTGAGCCTGCGGAGCCGTTCTTCGATGTCGCTCTCGGAGAGGAGAGGCGCGTGCTTCACGGTCTGCGCCCCTAGCGCTCCTGTAGCTCGAAGGTGATGCCGTCCGGGTCCAGGCCATAGCAGGAGGCCTTGCCGCGGCTGGTGACGGTGGGCGGGCTCTTGAAACGGATGCCCTTGGCTTTCATCGTTTCGTAGTCCTGGTAGATGTTGTCTGAAGCGAAGGACAGGTGGCAGCCTCCCACATCCTTGGTCTCGATGACCTCCGGGCGCTTGCTCTCCGGATGCACGTACTCGATGAGCTCCACGTAGTTCTCCTTGAGCTTGAGGAAGGCGATTTTGAGGTGAGCGCCCGGATAGCCGGTAATGACCTGGGCGATGCCTCCGCCTTCCGTTTTGCGCCGCAACTCCATTCCGAAGTTCTCGCAATAGAACTGGATGGAACGTTCCAGGTTACTGACCGTGATGCTGGCGTGGTTGAAATCGTAAATCATGCCTCTCTCCTATCTCTATATAAGGGCGGATTTCCTACCCGCCCTTTTGCTCACCACGGGGCGCTGCGCAGCTCAAAGGTAATGCCGTCCGGGTCCAAGCCGTAGACACTCATTGTCCCAAAGCGCTTGCTCACCTGCGGCTCGCTCTTGAACCGCACACCCATTTTCTTGAGCCGCTCATACTCCACATGCACATCGTCGCAGGTCAATGCGAAATGGGCCGTGCCCACGTCTTTGGTCTCCAGGACGGGCCGGTGCTCTCCCTTGGGGTTCACATACTCGATAAGCTCCAGGTTGAGACCGCCGAGTTGGAGGAACGCGACCTTGGAGTGCAGGTTGGGATAGCCCGCCACCTTGCTTCCTATGCTATCGAACCGTTGAAGGAACTTGAACCCAAAGGCTTTGGTGTAGAAGTCGATGGAGCGGTCCAGGTTGCTGACTGTAAAGCTGACGTGGTTGTAGTCGGTGATCATGCGTGACCCCTGCAATGATGTGCCCCTCAGTATAGCGGGTCATCACGCCACAGCCAATAGCGTTGAGGTGGCGCGCCAGGAGAACTGGGGCTGAGTTTTCAGCGATTTTTCAGGCGGCGCCTGTTCTTATTCAGGCGCTGTTCAGCCGCCCCTGCTACTATCATCACTCAAACCGCATGGTATTTATAAGGGAAAGGTCATGACCAACAGCGGGAACGGGGCCAAAGTGTGGGTGAAGGGGTGTCGTATGTGTTGTTGTAGACCACTTACGAGGGGAGCGGCCCGCTCTCGCCTTCCCCGGCGGCCACAAGCATAAGGGGCGTACGGCAAGGGCGGCAGGCTTGGCGGACCCACCCCTCGATCTGCTTCGAGGGGTTTCTTTTTGACTGGAGTCGCAGATGGCTGTTGCGGTAGGACAGGTGCGGGACAGCTCGTGGCTGAGGCAGGCTGGGCTAGGCGCCCTGGGGCTCCTAGTAGCTGCGGTCATCTACGTCTTGAACCGAGGACAAGCGGACCTGGTGGTCATGTGGCTGTTCGGCCTGGCCTTTGGCTTTGTGCTGCAGCGGAGCCGGTTCTGCTTCGCCTCGTCGTTCAGGGACTTGTGGCTGTTCCGCAACGGCCGGGTGATGCGCGCCGTGCTGCTCGGCATGGCCGTCGCCACCTTGGGCTTTGCCCTCGCCATGTACAACCTCAGCCCCACCATCATCACCGGGCGCTACCCGCTGGAGGCGAATGTGGCGCCGCTGGGGTTCCACACCGTCGTCGCCGGACTGCTCTTCGGCTTCGGCATGGTGCTGGCGGGCGGCTGCCTGTCCGGCAGCCTGTACCGCGTTGGAGAAGGCTATGTCGGCTCCCTGGTCGCCCTGGGCGGCGTGCTGGTAGGGTTCTTCCTCCTATCGCGTACCTGGGGCTTTTGGTGGGACACCAGCGTCTCCTACGCCCCGCGCATCTGGCTGCCCCATTATGTAGGCTGGTCCGGCGGCATCGTCCTGACCTTGCTCGGCCTGCTGCTGGCCTACCTGCTCGTGCTGTGGTGGGAGGGCCGTTCCCCCGCACGGGCATTCCGCGATCCGGAACTGGACGCGACGCCAGCGCAAGATACGTTCGGCGCAAAGGTGAAGACGCTGCTCCAGAAGGTGTTCGTAAACGCCTGGCCGGTGCTGGCGGCGGGGGCGCTGCTCGGCTTTCTCAACACCCTGGAGTACCTCTACGCCCACCCCTGGGGCGTGACCGGCGAGATGTTCCGCTGGATGGACCTGGGGAGCAAAGAGGTGGGCTTGACGCCGGGGGCCCTGACCGGCCTTGGCGACATCGGCGGCACCTGCAACATCGGCGGGGCGGAAACGAAGCGCGTGGGCCTTACCCACGGTACCATGATCAACGTGGGTATTGTCTTGGGTTCCTTTGTCGCCGCCAACCTTGCGGGCGAGTTCAAGATTCGGGTGCCGCGCCAGCCCAAACGCTATGTCCAGGCCGTCATTGGCGGCATCCTGATGGGCTATGGCGCGGCCCTGGCCCTGGGATGCACATTGGGCGCCTTCTTCTCCGCCGCCCCTTCGCTGGGTGTCAATGCCTGGGGATTCGCCCTGGGGTTGCTCGTCGGCTCGTTCGTCGGTGTTCGGCTGATCAAGAAGCTTGGATAGTGGAGCAAAGGGAGGCGCAAGCATGACGGAAACGGCCAAAGCGAAGAAGCTGGATGTCCGGGGAGAGATTTGTCCTTACCCCATGATGAAGGCCTCGGAGGCGATGCAGAAGGCGAAACCGGGCGAGGTAATCGAGGTGCTGACCGACCATCCACCGGCCTTGCTCACCATTCCCAACGAAGCCGTGCGGCTGGGCTGGGACGTGAAGATCGAGCGCGTCCGCTCCGCCGAATGGAAGCTTACATTAAGTCCCAGCGTGGTAAAGGAGGAAGCCAAATGAACCGGCTTATGATGTTCCGTCCCTTGCGCCTCTTCTCCCTGGCCCTCGTGGCCGCAGCCCTCGCCGCGCTCGCAGTCGCCTGCGGCGGCGGGAGCGAAGACAAAGCAGCAGCCCCGACGGCGACACCGGCCCCCCAAGGAAAAAGCTCGGCCCCGGTGCCAGCCGGGTTCGCCAGGCCGGAGCTGATTGTCGACACGGCCTGGTTGGCGTCGCGCATTGAGGTCGCCACTCTGCGCGTCATCGATGTGCGGCCAACCGCCCAGTATGCAGAGGCCCACATCCCGGGCGCCGTGAACCTGCCGATGGCCCAGTTCGCCACGACGCGCAACAACATCGGCAACGAGCTGCCCACATCCGACGACTTCGCCAAGATGATGGCGAACGCGGGCGTGAGCAACAACACCCAGGTGGTCATCTATGATGAAGGCAGCAGCCTGAGCGCCAGCCGCCTGTTGTGGACCCTCGAATACTTCGGTCACGCCAAGACCAGCATCTTGAACGGCGGCATCGCAGCATGGAAGGCGGACGAGCGTGAACTGAGCCGCAAGACGCCCGATGTCCAAGCGGCCATTTACACTCCCCATCCCAATGAGGCTCTCTTCGCCGATAAGGCCTACGTCCTAGCCAATCTCCAGAACAGCAAGGTCCTTATCCTGGACGCCCGCTCACCGGCTGAGTACGATGGCACGGACGTGCGCTCCCAGCGCGGCGGCCACGTCCCTGGGGCCAAGAACGTCAACTGGACCCAGAACAATACAGAAGTAAATGGCGTCCCGACCATCAAGCCCGCCGCTGACCTCAAGGCCCTCTACGAGAAGGCCGGGCTGTCCAAGGATAAGGAGATCGTTGGTTACTGCCAGACGGCGGTGCGGAGCTCCCATTCCTACTTCGCACTCCGCCTACTGGGCTACGATAAGTTCCGCAACTACGACGGCGCCTGGGCGGAGTGGGGTAACGACACCTCCACCCCCATCGAAAAATAGACCAGCGAAGAGCCATGCAGAGAATGGGTGGCGGATTGTTCAGCCTGACCCGCCGAATGGCGGTCCCGGCACTGGCAGTGGGCACCGTCTTCGTGGCGCTGGGGGCGATCGCGTACCTGCAAACGAGCGCTGCGGGTGGCGAGCCAGCCGGGGAGACCGGCCTGCCCGACTACGTGCAGGCGGCGGACCAGAACGTGATCGCGCTCTACCGCTATGCGGTGGAGCACCCTGAGGTGCTGCAAGGCGTGCCCTGCTATTGCGGGTGCGCCGCCCTCGGCCACAGGCACACGCGGGACTGCTTCGTCCGCTCCGTCAGTCCCACCGGAGGCGTCTCCTACGAGCCGATGGGATCCTTCTGAACAGTGTGCCAGGGAACGGCGCGTGACGCCCAACGCATGGCAGAAGAGGGGAAGAGTCTCTGGGAGATACGGCGGTTCATCTTCCAGAAGTACGCGGTGGAAAAACAGACCCAGTAATGTGAGGTTGTCAGCCGCAGCACCACGGGTACCATAGTGGCGGAAAAGGAGCGGGGGAGGCAACATCGCCTCCCCCGCTTTCCGTTCTTAGGCGTGCGCGTTCGTTAGCGCGGGATGAGGGTCTCGTACTCGTAGTTGAAGCCGATGTAGCCGCCGCTCTTGGCCGTCCAGATCCGGATGCTCTTGGATACCGGTTGTATTTGCTGATTCCCGCCCACTGGCGTGGTATAATGCCGCAGATACCTAGGCAGGCGATGTACCCCTCCTTTCGCTAGAAAGAGTTGCTATGGGTCCTCCGCTCAAGCAGGCAGTGAAAGTTGGCTCCTACCTGGTGAAGCAGAAGGTGCTAAGACGGGACAAGTTCCCTCTGGTGCTCATGTTGGAGCCGCTGTGGCGCTGCAATCTGGCCTGCGCTGGCTGCGGCAAGATCCAGCACCCGGAGCCTATCCTCAAGAAGATGCTCACCCCGCAGGAGTGCTGGGACGCCGCTGAAGAGTGCGGCGCGCCCGTCGTCTCCATTGCCGGCGGCGAGCCGCTCATCCATCCTCAGATCGGCGAGATCATCGACGGGTTCGTCGAGCGGGGGCGCTTCGTCTATCTCTGCACCAACGCCATTCTGCTGGAGCGGTCCCTGCCGAAGCTAAAGCCCTCCGCCTATCTCACCATCGACGTGCACATGGACGGCCTGGAGAAGGCCCACGACGCCTCTGTGTGCCGCGACGGCGTGTTCGCCACGGCCGTCAGCGGCATGCGGGCCGCCAAGGCCGCCTGTTTCCGCATCGCCACCAACACCACAGTGTTCGATAACACAGACCCCGACGACATCATTGCTCTGTTCGATTTCCTGACCTTCGACATCAAAGTGGACGGCATCATGGTCTCGCCCGGCTACAGCTACGAGAAGGCCCCTCGCCAGGACATTTTCCTCAAGCGGCAGCGCACCCACCAGTTCTTCCGCGAGATCCTCAAGCACAAGAGGCGCTGGCCTCTTACCAACACACCCCTTTACCTGGGGTTCCTCCAAGGCGATGTCCAGCTCCAGTGCACGCCGTGGGGCATGCCCAACCGCAACGTCATGGGATGGCAGAAGCCGTGCTACGTCATGGCGGCGGAGGGCCAGGCGGCCAGCTACAAAGAGCTATTGCAGACCACAAACTGGGACAAGTTCGGCTATGGCCGCGACCCCCGCTGCGAGAACTGCATGATCCACTCCGGCTACGAGGCGAGTGCGGTGTTGGCCATGATGGCCGATGCCCGCAACCTCATCCGCTCCGTGAAGCTGACGATGGCGTCCGGCGTTAAGGAGCCGGCTCCCGTCGCCGGATAGCGCTAGGTCGGCGTGCTGGCTGTCGTTGCTGCGCTCCCCTTCGAGGTCGGCGGCCTGCTCCGCAGGCTTGGCTCTTCCTCGCGTACGCCTGTGGCCGATGGATGGTCTGCTACGGCAACCGTTAACGGTAAGGAAGTGCTCGTCTGCATCACGGGTGTCGGCCCGCGCCGCGCCGCTGCGGCGATCGAGGCGCTTCTGGCCCGTCACTCCGTGAATGCGCTGCTGACCGTAGGTCTGGCCGGTGGACTCTCGCCTGACCTCAAGCCGGGCATGCTGGCACTGTCCACCACGATGAGTGCATGGGAGTGGCGGAATGAAGCCGGATTTGTCGAGTCGGGCCAAGCCCTGGCCTGCGACGCGGGCCTGGTAGAGCGGGCGCGAACGCTGCTAAAAGACAAGGGCGTGCCGTTTATCACTGGCCGCACGGCGTGTAGCCCCGTGCTCGTGGTGCGCAGCGCTGACAAACGCGCCATGTTCCGCGGTTCGGGCGCTCAGGCCGTTGACATGGAGGCGTTCTGGGTGCTGCAGGCGGCCCGGGAGCGCGCGGTGCCGTGCCTCAATGTGCGGGCGGTGATGGACGCCGCCAGCCACAATCTGCCGCGCAGCTTCCTGCGCATCGCCGACAACTCCGGCAAGCTCTCGCCGGTCGATGTGGCATCGTTCACCCTACGGCCATGGGAGTGGCCCACCCTCTGCCAGACCGCCCGCCGCCGCCGCAAGGCCCTCCGCAGTCTTGACACCTTCCTCCTGCACTGGCTCAGCGCCTGAGGCGCAAGGCCGTCTCCGCCAAGCGCTTACCCAGAGTCCGTGCGAGCTCGCGATCTTCCAGCGTGACGGTGCCGCAGACGGTGGCGCCGTAGTAGGAACCGGTACGCTTCATGCGCTCGTCCCAGGGCAGGCCCACGATGACCATGCCGCCCGCCAGCATCCAGTGGATAAGTTGCAGCAGTGTAGCCTCGATGCCGGCGGAGCGCGATGAGCCAGCGGTGAAGGCGGCGCCCGGCTTTCCTGTCATCTGGCCTTCCTGCCACACGTCGCCGATGGAGTCCAGCCACTGCTTCATCCTGCCGGTCACCCCGCTCCAGTTGGGCGAGCCCAGGACGAGGCCGTCTGCGTTCACCAGGTCGTCTCGCGTCGCGGCGTCGACGGAGCGTGATAGCGCTGTTGCGCCCGGCACACTGCCCACCCCTTCGGCGATGGCCTCGGCCAGGTCCTTCACCGCACCGTGGCTATCGTAGAGGACGAGAATGGTGGTCATGGCCCAGGCCTCATCTCCACAGCGCGTTACTGCTCCATGCCCAGCGCCTTGAACATCTCCAGGTAGTGACCCTGGTTGCCGGGGCTGTACTGCCGGTTGGCGTGAAGGATGACGCCGCCCTTGTCGATGACGAAGACGGCGCGGGTGGCGCGCTTGGCCCCCTCGTCAGCGACGCCGTAGAGCCGAGCGACGCGCAGGTTGGCGTCGCTGGCCAATGGGAAAGGCACGCCGCCCAGCTTCTGGGCGAACCGCTGGTGGGCCTCCAGGCTGTCGGCGCTGACCGCCACCACCTCTGCGTTCAGCTCCTTGAAGGTGTCATAGCCCTGCACGAGGGAGGAGACCTGTGTGGTTCAGGTGGGCGTGAGGTCTTCCGTATAGAAGGCCAGGACCACGCGCCAGTGGTGCAGCAAGTCTCCGAGGACGATGGGGCCTTGGGTGGAGGGCAGCATGAAGCCGGGCGCAGACTGGCCTGCATCCAGAGTGGCGCTCATGGCTTGCCCGTTCCATTGGAGCGCGTGGCGACGGCCTCGTAGACGCGTAGCATCTCCTGGTCGTGGGGGTTGGTAAAATAGTACGGCGAAACCAGATAGCCGCTGAAGGCCTCCACGATGCCGGGGTGGTCATCCACGACGAAGTCGGGGGTTGTTGTGATGCCGAGGGATGTGAGGCTTTCGTGGTACCTGTCCAGGGGCTTGACGTAGCAGGTGACGATGTACTGCTCAAGCTGATGGGTGCGTACAACCTCCCAGCGCAAGCCCACGCCCGACCAGATGAAGACGGAGTGGCCGTCAGCATTGAGGCGCTGGAAGACTTCGCGGACGAGGGGGCGGAGACTGTTGTCCCAGGCCAGAATAGTGTTATCGACGTCGAAAAAGACGCGCATGGCTATAGGGGCATGATAGCCGGGTGTGGCGCCAGGTGCAATAGCAGTGAAAGAAACTGGTCGGGGCGCTGGGATTTGAACCCAGGACCCCTAGCACCCCATGCTAGTGCGCTACCGGGCTGCGCTACGCCCCGACCCGCACACCATCCTACCAT
>JACPQI010000012.1 GCA_016190545.1 Chloroflexota bacterium | reverse complement strand
GGCAAGTACTGCGAGTCGGGCGATATCCTCATCAAGGACGTCACCCTGCCGAAACTGCGCCCGGGCGACCTGGTGGCGATTCCAGCCAGCGGTGCCTACTGTCTGGCGATGGCCAGCACCTATAACGCCAGCCTCAAGCCGGCGGTTGCGCTCGTCGACAACGGAAAGGCGCGGCTGTGGCGACGCCGCGAGACCTTCGACGACCTGACGCGGTTGGACCTCTTGGAGAGCTAGGGAGGCGATGTACCGGCTTCGGGTCACCTTTGGACGGGGCGAGGAGCAGAAATACCTCCCCCACCTGGACCTGACGCGAATGCTGCACCGCGCCCTGCGTCGCGCGGGGGTTCCCGTCCTTTATCCACAAGAGTCGCCGTTGCACCCGCGCCTGGCGCTGGCCTCCCCGCTCGCCGTGGGCTTCACCAGCGAAGGCGAGTTGATGGACGTGGTGCTGCGGGAGCGGATGCACCCGTTCTATTTCGCCAAGAACCTGTCCGCCCAGCTTCCGATAGGTATCTCCATCACACAGGTAGATGAGGTGCCTCTCAACGCCCCCTCGCTCCAGTCCCAGGTCCGCTGGGCCGAGTACCGGGTGACGATAGCATCCCCCACGGACCGCGATGCCATCGAAAAGAGCATCGTGGAGCTCATGGCGAAGAAGACCTTGCCGTGGGAGCACCAGCGCGAGCGCGAGGTGCGCCGCTACGACCTGCGGCCCCTGATTCACCGCCTCTGGGTAGTGGGGGACACGCAGGAGGCCGTTGTCCTCGGCATGGTCCTGAAGTGCCACCCCATCGAAGGAACGGGGCGTCCGGAACAGGTCGCCGCCGCTCTGGACCTGCCGGAGCCCGATGCGGTACATCGAGTGCGACTGTTCCTGGAAGGGCAGCTTGAGGCGGCGGAGCGCAGCCATCGTTCATAGACCCCGTGCTATAATGCGCATCCGTTATGGACTCCCACAGCGTCATCCCTGACGGCACCATCACCTCGGCCAAAGGCTTTCTCGCCGGCGCGGTCCACTGCGGCCTGCGACAGCGCAAAGAACTGCCAGACTTGACCCTCCTCGTCTCCGAGCGCGAGGCTGCTGCCGCAGGCGTTTTCACCCGCAACAAGGTCCGCGCGGGCTCCGTCACCGTCTGTATCGAGCACCTGGCGGCGAGCGGCGGCAAGGCCAGAGCGATCATCGTCAACAGCGGGTCGGCCAACGCCTGCGTCGGCGAGCAGTCGGTGAAAGACGCCGGAGAGATGGCTGCCCTGGCCGCTCGCAAAGTGGGCGTGCCGCCGGAGCAGGTTCTCATCGCCAGCACCGGCGTCATCGGCGTCGAACTGCCCATGGGCCTCATCCGCAAGGGCGTGCCGCGCATCCCGCTGTCGCAGAATGGAGGGAACAACTTCGCCAGGGCCATCATGACCACCGACCTGGTCCCCAAGGAGGCCGCCGTATCACTCACCCTGGGGGGCAAAGACGTGGTCATAGGCGGCGCGGCCAAAGGCTCCGGCATGATCCATCCGGACATGGCCACCATGCTTGCCT
This sequence comes from Chloroflexota bacterium, assembly GCA_016190545.1. The sequence goes on along the minus strand of JACPQI010000012.1, from coordinate 8,507 downwards.
TCATTGCCACGGACGCCGCGGTGGAGCAGAGCTTTCTGCAAGCGGCCCTGCGCCGCGCAGCCGACGTCTCCTTCAATATGGTGAGCGTGGACGGCGATACCAGCACCAACGATTGCGTCCTTCTCCTGGCCAACGGCGCGGCCGGCAACGGCCCAGTCGCAGCCCAGTCGCCCGAGGCCGCAGCCTTTGAAGACGCCCTGGCGGCTGTGTGCAAGACCCTCGCTATCAAGATCGCTCAGGACGGCGAGGGCGCGAAAAAGCTCATCACCGTTATCGTGAGCGGGGCTCGCAGCGACGCCGACGCCCGGCAGGCCGCCCGCACTATCGTAAGCTCCAACCTCCTGAAGACCGCTGTCCACGGCAGCGACCCCAACTGGGGCCGGGTGCTCGCCGCCCTGGGGCGCAGCGGCGCCGAGATCGAGGAGAGCAAGATACGGGTGGAAATCAACGGCATCTGCACCCTGGACAACGGAGTCCCCATTCCCTTCTATAAAGAGGCCGCCAAGGTGGCCATGAGCGAGCCCGAGGTGGTGGTGCGCGTCTCCCTCAACCTGGGCGACCGCTCCGCCACTGCCTGGGGCTGCGACCTCACGGCGGAGTATGTGACCATCAACAGCGCCTACACCACGTAGATGGAGTCTTCCGTGAGTTCCGGCGTCACCGTAGTCAAGCTGGGCGGCAGCACCCTGGGCCAGCACGATACCTCCATCGCGGACCTGGCGGCGCTGCACAAGCGCGGAAAGTCCATCGTCATCGTCCACGGCGGCGGCAAGACCATCACCGCGTGGCTGGAGCGCGCCAGCGGCAAGGCCGAGTTCATCGACGGCTTGCGGGTGACGGACGCCACCGGCCTGGAGGTCGTTGTTGCTGTCCTCGCCGGCCTCGTCAACAAGCAGCTTGTCGCTGGGCTGCGCGCCCACGGGGCCAACGCCCTCGGCCTCAGCGGCGCTGATGGCGGCCTGGTCCAGGCCCGTGTCGCCGATTCGCGCTTGGGCTTCGTCGGCGAGGTGACGACAGTGCAGGCCGAGATGGTGCGGGGCCTGTTGCGACAGGGCTATCTGCCCGTCATCGCCCCCATAGCCATTGATGCATCAGACCAGGGCCAGCTCCTGAACGTGAACGCCGACACGGTGGCAGGCGAAGCGGCGGCGGCGTTGCAGGCGGAGCGGCTTGTCTTTCTGACTGACGTCGCCGGCGTGCTCGATGGCAAAGGCAGTGTGCTCCCGCACCTCACCCGCGAGGAGGCCAGCCGCCTTATCAGCCAGGGCACAGCGGCGGGGGGAATGATCCCCAAGATCAGCGCTTGCCTTCGCGCCGCCGAGGCGGGCGCCGCCGCCTGCATCATCGATGGCCGGACGCCCCAGGCGGTCATCCCCGCCGTGGAAGGCCGCCCTACCGGCACCGTCTTTCGACTGTAGAGCAGCGCGGTCCTCGTCCGTTCTGCCACAAAGCGGTCGCAAGCTATAATGCTTATGCGCTCCCCGCAGCCAAGACCGCTCAGAAAGGGGTGACCGCCATGACCTCCCAGTGGATAGAACGGGCCAGCCGTCGCTACATGAACACCGGCAAGCGCCAGCCCATCACGCTGGTGCGCGGCGAAGGCGCCCGCGTCTGGGACGACCAGGGCAAGGAGTACCTGGACTTCGTCGCTGGCTGGGGCGTGTGCTGTCTGGGCCACTCCCATCCGGCTGTGCTCAAGGCGCTGGAGCAGCAGTCGAAGCAGCTCATCCAGGTGTCGAACCAGTTCTACAGCGCTCCCCAGATTGAGCTGGCGGAGTTGCTGGCCCAGCTCAGCGGCCTGGAGAAGGTCTTCTTCGGCAACAGCGGCGCCGAGGCCAACGAAGGCGCGGTGAAGCTGGCCCGCAAGTGGGGCAAGGCCAACCGGGACGGCGCCTATGAGGTCATCTCAGCGACCCTGTCCTTCCACGGTCGCACCCTCGCCATGACCGCCGCCACGGGCCAGGAGAAGTTCCACAAGCCCTTCGAGCCTATGCCTGACGGCTTCACGAGCGTGCCGTTCAACGATATCGATGCCCTCAAGGCGGCGACCTCTCCCAAGACGGTGGCGGTGATGCTGGAGCCGGTGCAGGGCGAGGGCGGCGTCAACGTGCCGGACGAAGCGTACTTGAAAGACGTCAGAGAGTGGTGCGATAAGCGCAACCTCCTGCTTATCCTCGATGAGGTGCAGACCGGCATCGGACGGCTGGGCAGTTGGTTCGGGTTCCAGCAGTTCGGCGTGGCGCCGGACATCCTCAGCCTGGCCAAGGGACTCGGCGGCGGCGTTCCTATCGGCGCGGTGCTGTGCGGCAAGCGCGCCGACGTCTTCGCCCCAGGCGACCACGGCAGCACCTTCGGCGGCAACCCCCTCGCCTGCGCGGTGGCCCTGGCCGTGCTGCGCTACATCCAGGAGAACGGCGTCATCCCCCACGTGCGTAAGGTCGGGTCGTATCTGGAAGGGGAGCTGGCGCTGCTCAAGGGCAAGTACCGCTTCGCCAAGGACGTCCGGGGCCGCGGGCTGCTCTTGGCCCTGGCCTTCACCAGCGACATCTCCGATGCCGTCATCGCCGAGTGTAACCGGCAGGGCCTGCTGCTCAACCCTGTGAAGCCCAACGCCGTGCGCTTCCTGCCGCCGCTCACCGTGACCAGGGCTGAGGTGGACGAGGCGGTGGCGCGCTTGGACCTAGCGCTCGCGAAAGTCAGCGCCTCCGTCGCCGACGAGCCTTATAAGAAGTAGCCGGGGCTGTTAGGCCATTGGTGGTGGGCTTGTCGAAGGTATTCTTCCCGTTATGCTGGGATGGGCGAACGTTACCTAACTCATTCCTGCCCCCTGGTATAGCAGTGTCAGGCGTCAGTATGTGGCTTCAGAATCTCGTGGCAGCTGCGTAACGCTTAGCATCGCCTCTCTCCCAGGGTGTGTGAAGTGCTAAGAGATCGCTTGTCGTAGACGCAGGATTGCTGCCCAAATCCTGTTGCTAAGCAAACACTATCGAGGCGAGTGGACTCTAGCATGCGCCAGGCACCCCCTATTTGCCTTCGAGCATAGTGGTTTTCGGGATCGGGGAGTGGGTGGCGCAACTCGTCAGAGCCGCGTAATAGTCGCTCGAACGACATTGAAGGAAAACACGCCCGCCTTCTGGCGTTGGGGCCCTGCTGCCAGGGTCTCGCTAGAAGGGGCGCGTGCGGCTTCGCGCCAACTTCACCGGCTTGTTAGGGGGCACTTGGCTCCCCGCCCGATTCCGAGCCGCCGGGATCCTGCTCGCCCTCGTCTTCGGCGCGCGTCGCGCGGAGCGCCTTTCCGGCGGCTCTGGCAACGAGCTTGCGCGCCGCGTCAGCTTTCTCGCCCTCCAAGACTTCGCGTTTCAGCACCTCTTGCCGGAGAGCGTTAGCGATCTCTTCCTGCTCGATCCGGACATTCGGGGTGATACGGCGGAGCTCGCGCCGAACTACATCCAGCACCGGGGTCGATAGCACCACGGCTGCTATGGCAAAGCGGCTTAGGGCTTGGCGTTGAGCCGCGTACTCCCCGAGGCGCTCCTTCTGCCAGCCCTCCTTGGCCAGAAGCCAAAGCAGCTCAAGGTCTGTGTCGCCGCGAGGATTCATCTGCAGCAGATCGAACTCAACAACAAGTTCACTGACAATCGGCTTCGCGAACTGGACTCTGTAGACACGCCACTGTGCTCCGGTAGTTAGCGCGACCCACTCGCAACCCTGGTTGGCGGCATAGTCGACGGCTTGCTTGACGAACTGGTCCTTCAGCTCAAGGCCGATCGCCTTCACCTCCACAAGAAGTGCGAGAGTGCCGCCGAGCTTGACCGCCAGATCGCAGAAGGTCCCGCGGATCATGTGCTCGGACGTGATCTCGGAGTATTTGTCGTAGCCGAATACCTCTTGCAGGAGATCAGTAACGATTACGACCGTGTCCGATTCGTTCACGTCGCGGGACCGCGCGGAAGTGAGAATGGGCTGGAACTTCTTCAGACCTGCGGACAACCTACCGCTGACCTTCGCTGGCATCGCCATCGTCTGAACCTCCTTTGATCTGATCTCCGATTCCGAAACGATCTGGTGGTGCCCCCTAACAATATTCAGATTGATCCATTCAGATTGATCCGCTGAACACTTCGAATACCACCTGGCCTGCCTCATTCTAAGGCCTTGATGTCTACCCTGTCTACCGCGCGTATTGACATCCCACCTCGGTACCTCTTAGACTAAGTCTGATGAGAACATCCGTTCCACATCATGGCCGCCGCATTCTCCACATTGACCTGGACGCCTTCTTCGTGGCCGTGGAGCGCGCCCGCAACCCCAGCCTGCGCGGCAAGCCCGTGGCCGTCGGCGGCGAAGCAGGCTCGCGGGGCGTGGTGGCCTGCGCCTCCTACGAAGCGCGTCGCTACGGCCTCAAGGCCGGCATGCCCATCGCCCTCGCTATGAAGCTGTGCCCCGACTGCATCTTCATCCCCGGAGCCTTCGAGCGCTACGCCCAGGCCTCGGCCTGCTTCCATCGCATCCTCCGCGACTTCACGCCGGACGTGGAGCCGCTGAGCCTGGACGAGGCCTTCCTGGACCTGACCGGCTTCGAGCCTCACTATGGCCCGGCGGCGGAAGCGGCCACGCGAATCAAAGCCCGCATCGTGCGGGAGTTGGACGTCACCGCCTCTGTGGGCATCGCGACGGGCAAGACGGTGGCGAAGGTCGCCTCCGACCGCTGCAAGCCGGACGGCCTGTTGGAGGTGCCGCCCGGCCAAGAGGCGGCGTTTCTCGCGCCGCTGCCACTGGACGACCTGCCCGGCCTCGGCGACACCACGGCCAATGCGCTGCGGGGACTGGGCGTCGCCACCCTCGGCCAGCTGGCGGCCATGCCCGCCCCCGTTCTGCGGCAGCGGTTGGGCTGGTACGGCCTGCTCCTGTCCGAGTGGGCGAAGGGGCGCGACTCCCGTCCCGTGCTGCCGCCGGCGCCGCAGAAGTCTTTCAGCCGCGAGACTACCTTCCCCCAGGACGTGGCGGACCGGGACCTGCTGCGCGCTACACTGCGCTATCTGACCGAGCGGGTGGCTGCTGCCCTGCGGGCCGAGGGCAAAGAGGCGCGCTGCGTGGCCCTCAAGCTGCGCTACGCCGATTTCACCACCATCTCGCGACAGCATGCGCTCCGTCACCCCTCCGCCAGCGACGACGCCCTCTTCCAGGCTGGGATGGCGCTGCTCGGGCAGGCCCTGGGCAAGCGATGGGACAAGGTCCGGCTTATCGGCGTGGGCGCGGCGGACCTCGTGCCTGCGGACCTTCAGCTCAGCCTTTTCCCGACGAGCCGCGACCGGGAGCTCTCGCTGTACCGCGCTGTCGATAGGCTGCGGGCCAGGTACGGCTTTCTTGCGGTGCAGACGGGCCTCACCCAGCGCCTGGGGCGGCTGTACCCGCAGGAGAACGAGGACTACCGCCTCAAAACATCGGCCCTCTCCCGCTAATACTCATTCAACCTGATACGTTGAAGCCGCAAGATAGGACACAGCTTTGACTCCGTCGTTGCGAGTCCCGATGAAATCGGGACGTGGCAACCTGGGGGGTGGCCAGCCTGTACGAAGGAAGGCGGGGGTGTAGCGGCCCCATAACCCCACCAGATTGCTTCGCTCGAAGACCTCGCTCGCAATGACTGTGAGATGCGTCGCCTCCGCTCAGTTCAGGACTTTTTCAGTTGGAGCCTGTCCGTTTTCAGGTGTTCATCAGGCGGGGTGGCTAAGCTAGGTTGAAGGCAAACGGATTTTTCAATGCGGGAGAGAAAGAGATGGGATACCTGGTCCAGTTGGTGGTCAGCCTGGCGGTCTTTACGTTCCTCCTGGTCGCGCCCCGGATGCTGACCTCCTCAAGCGGGAGTGAGGAAGTGGTGCAAGAGCAGACGGTGGCGGACACCTCTGCGGTCGTGCAATCGGTGCGTCTCAGCGCGATCGGCAGCGGCCTTGACGCCTCCGATGCGGCGCGACTGTCTCCAGACCGCGTTGTCGTAAATGCCAACGAGCCGGTCAGCCTGCTTCTGACGAACTCCGGCTCTCTTACCCACCAGCTTTACATTCCGGGCATGCCCGGCGTCACCGAAGCGACGCGGCTGGCCCCCGGGGAAATCGTCTGGATCAAATTCACCCCCACATCGCCGGGCGAATATACGCTCCAGTGCGCGGTCTCCGAGCATGCCGCGATGCATGCTACCGTCGTCGTCCAGTAGGGCGCGGTACGTCACAGCCGGGGAGCGGCGTGAACGCCACGGCGCTCTCTCCTTTGCCTATCGCCGCTCGTAGGACATGATGCGCTGGTAGGTGTGGGTGAAGTAGGCCTTGAAGGGCGGCCCCGGCGTGAACGGCGGCTCCTCGCCCCGCTGCTGCTTCGCAAGATAGTCGTTCACCGCCGTCAGGCGGCCCTCTTCCAGCTCGTACACCACGATGTAGCACGGCTCTACGTCCTTGGGGCTGACCAGGCGGTAGCGCGTGCCGGCGTGGATGCCGGGGATGCGGCTGCACACCTCCGGCACATGGTAGCGGTTATACCAATCGTTGAACTCGGCCTCGTGGGCGGGGTCGGCAGGTACGACTCCTGACAGGCGGATGATAGGCGCGCCGGGCATAGCAGACCTCCTCTGTTTGGGCTAGGCTTTCGGCATGACCTCTTCCGCGAACCAGTGGATGTTGTCCAGCAATTCCTGCTGGCTTCGCGTGCGGAAGCAGATGTGCAGGCCCGTGGTACCCGCCTCCTTCCAGCGAGCCAGCTTGCCCAGCACCTCCTCGACGGGCACCGGCTGGGAGAAGCTGGCCTGCGTCACCGTCGTGGGCTTGTCCAGGGCCGCCCGCCCTCCGAGCGGCCACAACTCGCCGAGCAGCTCGAACCGGCTGGCCTTGGCGGCGAATTCAGGCAGTGTGTTCAGGTAGTCCAGGTCGGCCCTGATCTGCTCCGGCTCCACGCGCACCGGCGCCCAGCCGTCGCCGAGGCGAGCGGCCCGCCGGAGCGCCGCCTTCCCATAGCCCCCGATCCAGATAGGCGGGTGGGGTATTTGCACCGGCCTGGGGGCCAGCACCACATCTTCGAAGCTGCAATACTTTCCTATGTAGGTCGCAACCTCCTGGGTCCAGGCCATCTTGATCGCCTGAAGGTACTCGTCGGTCATAGGGCCCCGCTCGGCGAAGGGCAGGCCAAGCGCTATCGATTCGCCCTGAAGGTAGCCGGAGCCGACGCCCAACACCGCCCTCCCGTTCGAGAGAAAGTCCAGCGTCGCCACGGACTTGGCGACGGAGAGCGGGTGACGGTACGGCAGCACCAGCACCCGCGTCACCAACCGGATGCGCTGCGTCGCCGCCGCTACGGCGCCCAGCGTCACGAACGGTTCCAGCCAGCGCGCCCCGATAGTCGGCACGTCGCCCTTCGGCACGACGATGTGGTCGGCGACGGCCACGTAGGCGAAGCCAAGCCGGTCGGCTTCGCGGGCCACCGCCAGCAGCGCCTGTGGGCTGGCCGAGGCCTCCCATGGCCCGGCGTTGATGGGGAAGACCAGGGGCAATCGCAGCCCGAACGTCAGCTTCCTCGCCGACATGCTCATCACCTCCTCGCGCCGGACGGATTGTAACACCTTTCGAGCAGGAGATTGGTGTTTACGGGCGCTTTGCCGCACCGCTATACTGGAGCCACCAGGCCCGGCGAGGAGGTGGTGCGATGCCGGAAGTAGAGATCGGGGTGGTAAGCGACTTTTTCTCCCATCCAGTTGTTGCGGGCATCGACCTGAGCGGAGCGCTCAAAGCGGGCGACCAGGTCCGCATCCACGGCCACACCACAGACCTCACCTTTACCGTGGAGTCGATGCAGGTCGAGCGCCAGGCCGTGCTGGAGGCCCATGCCGGGCAGGCGATAGGGATAAAGGTGCCCGACCGCGTCCGGCGCGGCGACAAGGTCTACAAGGTGACGACCTAGGCGGAGCTACCGTCCCCGCATAGCGCGGTAGAGGTTTGCCATCTCCAGCGCCGCCAGGGCGGCCTCGGAGCCTTTGTTCCCCACGGAGCCGCCCGCCCGCTCGATCGCCTGCTCCAGGTTGTCCGTGGTCAGCACTCCCAGGGCCATGGGCACCATCATCTCGCGGGCCACGCCGTCCACGCCGTCCACGCAGGAGCGCGAGATGTGGTCGAAGTGGGGCGTCTCACCCCGGATGACGCAGCCAAGGCAAATGACGGCGTTGACCGCCAGCGACCGCGCCATCTGCCTGGCTGCCTGCGGGATCTCGAAGGCGCCCGGTGTCCAAGCGATGTGGATGTCGTCCTGCCGCACCCCGTGCTGGGCCAGGGTCTCGAGGGCGCCGTCCAGCAGCTTGCGGGTGACGATCTCGTTGTAGCGGGAGACCACGATGCCCACAGCAAGGCCGGCGCCGTCCGGTGATCCCTGGTAGTGCTTCGCCATGCCGGGTCCGCTACCAAGGTTGGGGTGTTTTGGCGGAGTCCAGGAAGTCGCCCAGCAGGTGGCCCAGCTTGGTGCGCTTGGTC
>JACPQI010000112.1 GCA_016190545.1 Chloroflexota bacterium | reverse complement strand
CCTTGGCGAACTCGGTCGCCTCAAAGGCCCGATAGCTGTACTGGAGCTTGTCGGGAAAGCTCATCCGACTGGCCAACGCCGGCGCCATTGTCGTCAGCTTGTCCAGAGTGGCTTTGCGGTACTCGGGGGTCACGTAGGCTGGCAAGGGGCCGCCTTCCGGCGGCACCTCGGGGTGCAGGTAAAACGGCAGCCACTCGACGTCCACATCGTAGTCCTGTTCCAGTTCATCGGCCCGCTCCTGGCCGATGTAGCAGTAGGGTCAGATGTAGTCGGAAAAGATGAGGACTTTCACCGGCATGGTCAGCTCCCTTGGGGCACAGAGGGCGGGCTGGCCGGGAGAGTGGGCGTTTCGAGAGGGGGCGCGGTGGCCTGCTGGCCGAGTGGCAGCACCCAGAGCTCATAGTAGGGGCCGAAGGTGCCGATGTGCCGGACCACGCCGACCCGCGTCACGTGATAGCGCTCCTTGCCGTTCCCAATCACCTCGCCTGGCTCCAGCAAGCGTTCAGACACGTAAGCCCCCAACTCTTCCCAGGTGCGTTCCTGGTAGAGCTTGTAGTAGCGCACCGTGGACATGCAGCCACCATAGCATATTGCACGGCGCTCGTCCATGCGTTCGTCGATTTGACAGCGCCCTTCGGCGCGCCCATACTCTGACATTGGCGCGGGCTGGGACTGCGCCAATACTAGCGAGTAGGAGGAATCCATGGCGGATGCAGCGATGGAGACCGGTGTCCTCGTCCTCCGCATCAACGTGCCCACGGGGCAGCAGAAACGGTTCAGCCAGTGGTACGAGTCCACCTTCGCGCCGGCCCAGGCGAAGGCGGCCGCTGTGACGGCGGTGCGGCGCTTCACCGTGCTGGATGGCCAGGCCAACACCTGGGTACAGGTGGACATCGGCGATATCGATGCCTACCGCGGCAAAGCGATGGCAAAGCTGAGCACCCGGACTATCGCTCCTCCCTTCGACGTGGGGCCGGTCGCCTATGGCCTCTACCGCCAGATCTATCCCCAGTACAACAGGCCGGGCCGCCACGGCTTCGACTTCGCCCGGTGGCGCTACGAGCCTCCTGCTGGCACTCGCGTCCTCATGACGGTGGGCTACGGCGCCTCCAAGGACGAGACCGTTGACGCGGAGTTCAACTCCTGGTACCAGGACGAGCACATTCCCCAGGTGCTCAGCGTACCCGGCATTATCACCGCGCGCCGCTTCCGCTTCGAGGATGGCAGCAAGGGCGAGCCGGAGTACCTTGCCCTCTATGACATCGTCAGCGCCTACACCTTTTACTCGGAGGCCTTCGTGAAAGTCCGGCACAGCCCCTGGCTGGAGCGTGTCCACGGCTTCGCCAAGCGGCACTACCGCGCCCTCTACGAACGCGTGTCGTAAGGCCGCCTGGGGAGATGGTGCGATGATCACTGGCTACAACCACGTCTGCCTGACGGTGAGCGACCTTGAACGCTCCATCGACTTCTATACCGAGGCGTTCGGCTTCCAGGTCAAGGACCGCTTTGAGGGCACGGGCGGCAACGCCGGGTACGAAGGAGGCCACACCAAGGTGGCGTTTCTCACCTTGGGCCTGCTGAACCTGGAAATGATCCAGTACCTTAAGCCCAAGGGAATGCACCCCCGCCTGGAGGCGAGGGACGTCGGCACGCCGCACCTGGCCTTCACCAGCGACAACGTCCCGGCGGACTACGAGCGGCTCCGGAAGCTTGGCGTTCGCTTCGTGACCGCCCCTCGGCTGCATGCAAAATGGGGCTCTACCAGCGTGTACGGGCTTGACCCAGACGGCATCCCCTTCGAGCTCCGAGACCGCCCCTGGTAGGCAAAGGTCTCTTCGCGTTTCTTTGCGGGCGGGCACGTCACGCCATGCCGTCCTCACTCTGGTCTCGCCTGGTATACAATAGCAGGCTAACCGGTCGTTGCTTGTGAATGTGAACGACTATCAGGAGCGTTACGTGGGGCAGCAGCGCATTCTCGGCATCTTTGCTCACCCGGATGATGAGACCTCAAGCTGTGCGGGCACCTTCATGCGCTACGCCGGGGAAGGCGCTCGTATCACCGTGGTGACGGCGACGCGCGGCGAGAAGGGCGCCCTGGGCACCAGCGGCCTGACCATCGCCCGGCAGGACCTGCCGAAGGTGCGGGAGCAGGAGCAGCGTGCGGTGGCCAGGCTCCTCGGCGTGGCGGACATCATCTACCTCGGCCATATAGACGGGGAGGTGAAGGACATACCCCAGCAGCGCCTGACAGCCCGGATCCAAGAGGTCATGGAGCAAACACAGCCACAGGCGGTCATTACCTTCGGCCCGCTGGGCATCTCGAGGCACCCCGACCACATCGCCGTCTCTCGGGCGGCGACGGCGGCGTTCGCGCAGTACCAGCGGCAGGCGAAGAATGGCGCCGCCCTCTACTATGTCGCTATCCCCAAGCGGTTCGTCGAGCAGGTCAAGCTGGACCTGGACGGCGTGGAGACCCAGCTCACGATCACGATCGATATTTCGCCGTACAGGGCCCGAAAAGTCCAGGCACTGCGGATGTACCGCTCCCAGCAGGACGCCCAGGACCTGGCGGAGATGTTCGAGAGGATGCCGGAGGCTGCCTTCGAGTGCTTCCACCAAGCCCAGCCGCCGGTAGCGAACGGAATAGTGAAGAGCGGGTTCTGGTAAAGGCCGAGCGCCTAGGAGTGAGGCGCGTACTCCTTGTAGTGGAAGATGCGGAATACCCCGTGGGCGTGTTTGCTCTTGGGGCGCACGGCCTTGAAGGCTTTGAGGACATCGCCCTTGGGCTGGTCCGGGTCGGCCTCAATCGTGAAGCGCCGCGGGCAGCCGGGAACGGGGCACTTTCCTCCCCAGATGCGGGTGTGGGGCTGAAGCTGAATGCGATGGAATTGTGGCATGGCCCAACCCTCCTTTCTTACGCTACGCCTCAGTCGAAGACCACGGTCTTGTTGCCGTAGACCAGGACCCGGTTGCGCAGGTGAAGCCCTACGGCGCGGGCCAGTACGACTTTCTCCAAGTCACGGCCTTTGCGGATGAGGTCGTCCACCGAGTCCCTGTGGCTGACGCGCGTGACGTCCTGCTCGATGATCGGTCCCTGGTCAAGCTCGGCGGTGACGTAGTGGGCGGTGGCGCCGATGACCTTCACGCCCCGCTGATGGGCCTGCTGGTAGGGGTGGGCGCCGGCGAAAGCGGGCAGGAACGAGTGGTGGATGTTGATG
>JACPQI010000105.1 GCA_016190545.1 Chloroflexota bacterium | reverse complement strand
GTCCCGGCTGGCCGGGGCTACGGCTACTGCACCGAGTTCCTCCTGCGCGGCACGGCCCTGGACCACGCCGCGATCCGGCAGCGCATGAACAGTCTCGGCGACTCCGTCATCGTGGTGGGCGATGACACGCTGGCGAAAGTCCACCTCCACACAATGGATCCCGGCGCCGCCCTCAGCTTCGCCGTCGCCCACGGCGCGCTCCAAGACATCAAGATCGACAACATCGATGAGCAGCACAAGGAATATGCAGCCACAGTCAAGCACAAACCCGTCCATGCCGCCTTTGCCGCCGTCGCTGTGGCCAACGGCGAGGGGCTCCTCAATGTCCTGCGCAGCCTCGGCGCTGCGGTCGTGGAGGGCGGCCAGACCATGAACCCCAGCGCCCAGGACTTGCTGCGGGCCGTGGAGAGCGCCCCGTCCGATACCGTAGTTATCCTGCCCAACAACCCCAATATCGTCCTGACAGCGAACCTGGTGCCTGGCCTCACCAAGAAACGGGTGGCTGTTCTGCCCACCCACAGCATCCCCCAGGGCATCGCCGCTCTTGTCGCCATGAGCCCGTCGCTGGACCTGGACAGCAACCTGCCGGCTATGCAAGAGGCCGTGCGAGCCGTCGTCACCATTGAGGTGTGCGACTCTATTCGCAGCACCAGCGTCGGCGGTGTGCGCGTGAAGAAGGGCCAGCCCATCGGGCTTCTCGACGGCGACCTGGTCGCGGCGGGCGATACGCCGGTCGAGGTGCTATGCTCCGTTCTGGCCCGTGCTACGATGAGTGACGGGGCGCTCGTCACTGTCTACTACGGCGCCGGTGTCTCGCCGGAAACGGTAGAGCACGCCTTCCAGACCGTCCGCCGGCGCTATCCGAAGCAGGAGGTGGAGTTGGTCCACGGCGGCCAGCCCCACTACGCCTTTCTCGTATCTGTCGAGTAACAAACCGGCAAGGAGGCCTCGTCCATGGCGGTCAGGCTCGTCACCGATAGCACCGCCGACCTCTCTCCCGAGCTCGTTCGCGCCCACCACGTCACGGTGGTACCCCTCAACGTCCTCTTTGGCGACCAGACCTACCGGGACGGTATCGATATCACAGCGGACGAGTTCTACCAGCGCCTGGTCCAAGGTCCGGTCCTGCCGCGCACCTCTCAGCCCTCCGCCGGCCTGTTCATCGATACCTACAAGAAGATTGCCACGTTCGATGACCAGGTCCTCTCCCTCCATATCTCCGCCAAGCTCAGTGGCACCGTCAATTCGGCCCTCCTAGCACAGAAAGAACTCCCCAGCTATCAGCTCCACATCATCGACTCCCAGTTCGTATCGATGGCCCTGGGGCTTACTGTTCTACGCGCCGCCGACGTGCTGGCGAAGGGCGCCACCGTCCAGCAGGCCATTGAGGCTACCCAGGAGGCGATCAGGGCTATGCGTGTCTTCGTAATCTGCGACACGCTCGAATACCTGGAGAAGGGGGGGCGGATAGGCAAGGCCCAGGCGCTCCTCGGCTCGCTGCTCCAGATCAAACCCCTCGTCACTGTGCGCGACGGCGAGGTCCATCCGCTGGAGCGTGTGCGCACCCGAACGAAAGCCCTCGACCGCCTGTGCGAGATGGCGACAGCGGTGCCGAAGCCCTCCGCCGTGGCTGTCTGCTATAGCACCACGCCCGACGAGGCCGAGCGGTTGGCCCAGCGCCTCTCGATCGTTATGCCCCGCGACCAGATCATGCTCTCCCGCTTCGGGCCGGTCCTGGGCACCTACGTCGGCCCCGGTGCCCTCGCCGTCGCTGTTCGCGGCGGCCAGTAGTCACGGGCACAGCCACTAGCGGTGGCTTACCAGGTAACGGGAAGTCGGACGACGATGCGGCTGGTACCTGCGCCCTCGATATCGGCGCCGTAGAGGGCGGAGGACAGCTTTGCGGTCTCCACCGTCTGGCCGCCGAGGTCCACGGCAAGCTCCAGGCCGGCAGGCTCCGTGCTGGGCCGCGTGCTGACGATGGAGCCGATGCCCGTGACGCCTTCAATGGCCGTCCACAGCCGGCCCAGGGTGTCCTGCGCGGGCGCGGGCGTGGCGACAATAGTGAAGGTTCCCGTGATCCCGGCGGGCAACGGCGTCGGCTCCGCCTTTGGCGCGGGCCGTGCGGCGACCGGCTGCGGCGGCGTCGCAGTGGCGGGCTGCGCCTGCGGCGGCGCAACGACGGCCCTTCCACCGATAGAGGAAGCGCGGGCCTCTGGAGCGCCGCTGCGCGGACGCTCAGTCCCCTGAGTGCTGGCGCGGGTGGGCGGGGGCGGATTGTCTTTCGCAGGCCTCTTGGAGGCGGGAGGCTCCGGCTCGTAGGCGCTTCCAGCGCCGCGCAGGAGCTCGGCCAGGGCTTGTTCAATATCGCTGCGGCTTGAAGCGGGTTCAGACGGACGCGGCTGGCCTGCTGTTGGGGCGGCGTGCGCCGGTTCCCGCCGCTCCTCCGCCTGGGGACGGACCAGCGGTTTCTGCTCCGCTTTCGGCGACTCCACTGGCTTCTCTTCCATGCTGGGCGCTGGTGGGGGAGGAGGCGGTGGTGTCGCGGCCCTGGGCGCGGACGGAGGAGCTGTAGCGGCTTCAGGTTGCTGTCCTATGAGACGCAACACCTCAAGTCGAAGCGCCTCCACCTCCTGCTTCATCGCGCGGACCTGGTCGAGCTCGCGGCGGGCTGCGTCGCGACTGGCGCGGGCCTCCGCGGCCAGGCTGTGGGCCTCTTCCAGCTCGCGCTCCACCAGGCTGCGGGCCTTGGTGGCCTCGCTCAGCAGGCGCTGGCTTTCCGTGTGGGCGCGCTGGCGGATGTCGTCGGCCTCTTGCAGGGCCTGGCGGCGGGCGCTCTCCAGGATATCGCGGGCCTGGGCCCGCGCCTGCTCCAACTCCTCCAGGGCGGCGCTGCCTGCCTGGTGGGCGGCGGCGATAATGTTCAGGGCTTTGTCCAGCGACTGCCTCGTCTCGTTACGAATATGCAGAGTCTCTTCACGAATAGTGGCCGCATAGTCGAGGGTAGCCTGGGCCTGGGTGCGCAGGCTGGCGATATTCTCTTCAGAGAACTGACCAAGAGCAGGGCCTCGCTCTTCGACCGGCTTCGAGCGGGGCGCTTCGGCCACGGGAGGCGGCGAAGCCGCTTTTCGACGCGCCTCCTGCTCCATCACCTCGATGCGTTGGGTCAGCGCGAGGTAGCGCTCCTGGAGTTCAAGCGAGGCCGGGGAAGCAGGCGCCGGAGTCTGAGACGCGGGCTGTGGCGGCTGAGCGGCGGCGATGGGCGCTGGATAAGAGGCCTGTGCAGTGGGGGTAGCGGCCTGCTGCCGCGCCTTAGCCTTTGATTGCTTGGCAGGCTTGGGCTGCGCGACGTCTTTCTGTACCCTGCGGTTGGCGAGCCAGCGCAGCGGGTCCCAGCGAAGGATGCTCCCTACCGGGGCCTCTTCGCCACGCTCCCAGGCCTGCTCCTGGGCCCTCTCCCAGCGGCGTGCGACGAACCACACTACCAGCAACAGGACCAAAACTGGTATGAGCGCCAGTTGGACTATCGACATCTCTTACCCCCTGCTACGACTTCCGCTCATCTCCCAGCCGTGAACCTCACAACCCCAACAGTAAAGCTTAAACAAGCGTTGGGCGGTTGCGCAACACTATGGTGGTATTGTATAGAGATTTTTGAATTGGTTCAAGAACTTTATTCGGGAATTAGGAGGGGTTTTGAGGAAACCAGCTTAGCGGGAGATTTAGCGCTTGCCAGGGTTCTCCGGCTTCTGTCGTGGCTCACGCTTGACCAGCGTATACACGTTCCGGATAAGGTAGAGAGCGACGAGCATGAGGAGCAGGCTGATGCCGCCCAGGACCACTCCCACTATTTCTCCTGCTGACATAGCCTCCACCTCCATTCGGCAGGTATAGGGTGTTGACTAAGCATACAGGCCCTATCATGACTTGGCAAGAGACAGAAGCCCCCCAGCCGTATCCAATCGGCCTAGTGGCCGTGGCAGTTGACCCAGGCGGCGCCTTCCAGCCAGACCTCCTTCTTCCAGACAGGGACGGTCTCTTTGACGGTGTCAACGGCCCAGCGGCAGGCCTCGAAGGCTTCCTTGCGGTGCTGGGCGGCGACGGCGACGACGAGACTGGCCTCGCCCACTTCCAGCCGTCCGATGCGGTGGACGATGATGATGTCCTCCAAGAGCCAGCGGGCGCGGGCCTCCGCTTCGATCTGGGCCATCTTCTTTTCGGCCATGCCAGGGTAGGCCTCATACTCCAGATAGCGCACGACCTTGCCTTCCGAGGGAGAACGCACGGTCCCGGCGAAGGTCACCACGGCGCCGTGAATAGCGCGCTGCAATCGCGCTTCCACCTCCTGTGGCGCGACAGGACGGTCAGCAATCTCAATCATGGCGCCCTCCACTGAGTGGGGGTATGAACGCGACTTCGTCGCCGCTGCGCAGGGCGTGGTCGTGCTGGACGTACTCTTGGTTCACGGCCACCACCATAGCATCAGGGTCGGGAGTAAGATGCGGGTAGCGGCGGGCGAGGTGGCGCACCAGGTCGGACACGCGAGCGCCGTCGTCCAACGCCACCTGAAGCGAGTCGGTGCCCGCTCGCTCGCGGTAGAGGGCGAAGAACCTGGTGGTGACCTGGAGCATAGCGCCTGCTGCACGAAGTATCGCATTCAGTATATCGAGCGGAGGCGGGCTACGTCCATGTGCGCAGAGGCCGCTAGTTGACAGGCTATAGCGGGCAGGTTACAATCCTTCCGTACCGCAATCGGCCCGCCGAGGGCGGGACATATTGTATTTTGAGAGAGGAAACGAGCACAACCCCATGGTACGAATTCGCTTACGCCGCGTGGGGGCCAAGGGCCAGCCGTCCTATCGTATCGTAGTGGCGGACCAGCGCTCTCCGCGCAATGGCCGGTTTATCGAGGTCCTGGGCCACTATAACCCCCGGGTCGATCCGCCCCACATCACCATCGACGCCGAAAAGGCGAAGGCATGGCTGAAGAAGGGCGCGCAGCCGTCCGAAGCCGTCCGCCGCATGCTGCATAAGGCTGGCGTCTTGGAGGGGGCGTACGCTCCATGAGCGACAACGCCATGAAGGAGCTCATCGAGTATATCGCCAAGTCCCTGGCCCAGTTCCCGGACGCGGTGAAGGTGACAGAGGCCACGGAGGAGGACCGGGTGGTCTTCCGCCTGGAGGTGGCGCCGGAGGACAAGGGCAAGATCATCGGGCGGCAGGGCCGGGTGGCCCAGGCGATGCGCACGCTCCTCCGTGTCGCGGCGGTGAAGCAAGGCACCAAGGCCTCTCTGGAAATCCTGTAACCCAGCCTTTCTACTCTTTTCCGAGACCCCTATTTCCTTGAATCTCGTACCCCGACCTCGTACCTCACCCCATTTCTCCCTTCCTTGAAGAGCCATAATGCCAAGACTACGTTTCTCTCCCTTGTCCGCCGTCCCGCCCAGTGCTACAATTTTTTGCCGGTCACCCTGATAGTACGTGACGCCCCGGCCCAACGGGGCAAGGCAGGTCCATGAGCGGACATTCCAAGTGGTCGACGATCAAGCGTGCGAAGGGGGCTGCCGACGCCAAGCGGGGCCAACTCTTCACCAAGCTCACGCGTGAAATCATCGTGGCGGCGCGCGAGGGCGGCGTGAACCCCGAAGCCAATGTGCGGCTGCGCCTGGCCATTCAGAAGGCGCGCGACAACAACATGCCGACGGACAACATCGAGCGGACGCTGAAGAAGGTGTCCGGCGCCGCCGACGGCTCCGTGGCGATGGCGTCCCTCACCTATGAGGGTTACGGCCCCGGCGGCGTGGCCATCCTGGTCCAGGCCCTGACCGACAACCGCAATCGCACCTCGTCCGAGCTACGCAGCATCTTCACGCGCGGCAACGGCAACATGAGCGAGGCCGGCAGCGTGGCCTGGCAGTTCGAGTCCAAAGGCGTGATCACCATCGATGCGACGCCGGAGAAGGCAGAGGAGATAGCGCTGATCGCCATCGACGCGGGCGCGGACGATTTTAAGGTGGAGAGCGGCTCCATCGAAATCTACAGCACACCCGACAAGCTGGAAAACGTGCGGAAGGCGCTGGAGGCCCGGGGCGTTCGGGTGGCAAGCTCCGAACTGGCTATGGTGCCCAACACCCTTATTTCATTGGATGTGGACACGGCCCTCACCGCTCTGCGGCTCCTGGATAAGCTGGAGGAGCACGACGACGTGCAGAAGGTGTACACCAACGCCGACTTCCCGGAGACCGCCCTGGAACGCTATAAGGCCAGCGCCGCCTAACAAGCGCCTCGGAACCTGAAAGAGCAGACCCCGATCGTGTCGGAGCCTGCTCTTTCCTTGCGCAGCTTCTCTACAGCTTGGTAAGTTCGTCGAGGAGCTTCTGGTTGTCGGGCAGGGTGCCGGGGGCGTGGACTTCCCTGTATCGGACGATGCCGCTCCTGTCGATGATGAAGGTGGCGCGACGACCGAAGCCCTTGTCGCCCATGATGCCGTAAGTCTCCGCGACCTTCCCCTTGGGATGGAAGTCTCCCATCACCGGAAAGTTGATGCCGCCTAACCCGGTGGCGAAGGCCTTCTGGACGTAGACGCTGTCGACGCTCAAGCACAGGACCTGTGCGTTCTTCTCCTCGAACCGCTTGAGGTCGCGGTTGAACGAGGAGACCTCGTTCGCTCAGCCAGAGGTGAAGGCCAAGGGGAAGAAACCCAGGACAATGTTCTTCTGCCCCTTGAACTGGCTAAGGGTGACGTCACCGCCCAGATGAGAAGGCAAAGTGAAGTCGGGTGCGGGCTGTCCAACATCTGCTGACATGCGCGGCTCCTTTCACAATAAGGTGAGCATTGTATTATGCCTGCGCTGCGTCGCATCGTCAACGACACATATGCGATGATAGCATGTTAGAATGAACACGCAGAAAGCGGCGAAGAGGCAATAATGCACGCGTCATCGGTAGGCCGCTGGCGATTCCTCCTTTTGGTCAGGTCACCCGCTCAGCGCAGGCTGCTCCGCTGGGTCACTATTCTTGGCCCTGCGACGTTTGTTGCCGTCTTCGAATGGTTGCGCCACACGTTTCTCGACCACTACATTGGTGTGTGGGAAGGCAGTCTCATCGTGCTTGTGGTGATCTTCGGTGGGGCTTTTCTGTTCTCACGGGCAGTGTTCGCGACTATCGAGGCCATTGAGCGGGAGCTTATCGAGCAGAGCCGGACGGTGGCTGTGCTTGAGGAGCGGGACCGCATCGCCCGCGAAATGCATGACAGTCTTGGCCAAGTCCTGGGGTATGTAAACACGAAAAGCCAGGCGGTTGCGGAGTTCCTCGCCGCAGGGCATCTGGGTGAGGCCCGGAAACAGATTGAGCAGTTAAGCCAAGCCTCCAGCCAGGTATATGCAGATGTTCGGGAATCGATCATGGGCCTGCGCGTGGGCATCTCGGGCGAGCGCGACCTGGGCCACGTGCTGAAGGAATACCTCGACTCGTTTTCAGAGCAAAACCAGATTGAAGCGAAGCTGGTCGTGCCCGAGGGCGGAAACATCAAGTTCCCCCAAGAGCAAGAACTCCAAATCATCCGAATTATTCAGGAGGCCCTGTCCAATGTTCGCAAGCACGCCAATGCCAGCCAGGCCATTGTGCGCTTCGCAATAGAACCGTCGAGCGTCATGATCAATGTAGAGGACAACGGGCGTGGGTTTGACCCAATGCGGATCGCGCGCGGCTCTCGTCCGCATTTCGGCCTTCAGACGATGAAAGAACGGGCTGAGGCCATTGGCGCTGAACTTCTGCTCGATTCCAAGCCGGGCCATGGGACAAAGGTCTCTCTGCGTGTGCCAAAGTATGCGGGAAAGGCAACGTAATGACTGGACTGAAAGTACTTCTCGCAGATGACCACCCGCTCTTCCGCGATGGGATCAAAAGTCTGCTTAGAGCGCGGGGCATTGAGGTCATTGGAGAGGCAAGTGATGGACTGGAGGCGCTGGAACAGACGCGGCGGCTTCGGCCCGACCTTGTCCTCATGGACATCAACATGCCACGCTGCGACGGCCTGGAGGCCACACGCCGACTCAAGGCTGAATTCCCTGACGTGAAGGTCGTCATGCTGACGGTCTACGACAGTGATCAAAAGCTGTTCGAGGCCATCAAGAGCGGGGCCGACGGCTACCTGCTGAAAAGCCTCAAGTCAGATGAGTTCTTTCAGCTTCTCACGGGGATTTCTCAAGGGGAGGCCCCGCTGACCCGGGCCATCGCATCTCGCATGCTACGGGAACTTGCCCGCGTCTCCCAGGACAAGGCCATAGCGAAGGAAGTGAAGCTTTCAGAGCGTGAGATAGGAGTGGTCCAACTCGTGGCTAAGGGAGCCACCAACAAAGAGATCGCCGCCACCTTGGGCATCACGGAGAACACCGTCAAGTACCATCTCAAAAACATGCTTACCAAGCTCCATTTGCAGAACCGGGCCCAAGCTGCCG
Source organism: Chloroflexota bacterium (assembly GCA_016190545.1). The sequence continues at coordinate 6,164 of JACPQI010000105.1, read as the reverse complement.
CTTACGCAGTGCGGGAAGGCTTGGGCGACCAAGAGACGCCACCGAAGCCCCGGTAGCTCTCCTCCTGTCCTACTCTCGTTCCCCTGCACATCACCCTACCCATTCGGGTAGGAACCTTCCTACACGAAAAGACCTCGCAGACCACCCGATCACGGGTGTCCTGCCACAGGAAGCTTTGGCTACGCTGTAGTCAGAGACCTAAAGGAGGTGACTATCATATGAAAAGGTTCCATGTGATTCTAGGGATGCTGGGGCTAGCTGCTGTCCTTGGGGTTGTAGCCGCAGCGTGCAGCGGCAGCGAGGCCACAGTGAAGGAAGGGGAGATTTCTCAACCCCAAGGTGGTGCCCTGGCCGCGCAAAGCGCACAGCAAGATCCTGCCGTAATTCATGTCCATGCCGACGAATTCAGCTTTACTCCGCGCCTGCTGGAGTTGACTGCTGGACAACCTGTGCAATTAGTCTTCCATAACCATGGAAAGCTGGAGCACGACCTGGCGGTGACGAATTTCCTCGGCAGTGTCCAGAATGCGTCCATGGACATGCACGAAGAGGAAGCCACGGAGGACCATGAAGAGACGGGGGAGATGCATGGCACGGAAAGCGAAACACACATGGATGAGGATGAGCACCACGGCGTAGCGATGCACGTTCACGCAATGCCTGGAGAGACAGAATCGACCACGGTAATCCCGGAATCGAGCGGGACATACACCATGGTCTGCACAGTTCCTGGCCATAAAGAGGCAGGCATGGTAGGCGAATTGGTCGTGCAAGTGCGGTAACATCTACGAGCATTAGGCCTGCGGGCAGGGAGCGCTCGTCGAGGGGCGCTCCCTGCTTTTTGGGGTAGAGCAACCTTGCTCTGCTGCAACCGAAGCGAGGCCTACCGCCGCCAGCCCGCCAGGGCTTTCTGGCGCTCCGCCCACTTCACCACATCGCTTCTGTCCGGCAGCATGGGAACGATGTTGGCGAGAGGCCGGCCGCTCGGTGGATGGCGCAACCGAGGGGCGATTTCGGCCAGCGGCACCAGGACGAAGGCCCGCTCCCACATGCGGGGATGTGGCACTGCCAATGCTTTGGTGGCGATGCGGCGTCGCCCGTAGAGCAGGATATCGATGTCGACGGGCCGGGGGGCGTTGGGGAAGCTGGGCCGTCGCCCCAGCGCCCGCTCAATGGACTTGACGTAGCGAAGCAGCGCGCGCGGAGTGAGGTCGGTAGCGACGCAACACACGGCGTTAAGGAAGGGCGGTTGCTCCTCGTAGCCCACGGGCGCCGTCTGGTAGAGAGAGGAGACTCGAAGGATAACGGCGCTGCTACTGAGCAGCGCCAACGCCAAGGCGATGTTCTGCTCCCGGTCACCCAAGTTAGAGCCTAGGCCCAGGTAGACGAACTCGCGCGGGGACGAGGCTGGCATGGTCATATTATGCGGCATGCCGGGCGTCTGGCGCTCTTGTTCTCTTGCCAGACGTTAGCCGCGAAGAAACCGGGCAACAAGAGCATTCGCCCTCCGCTCCAGGTCGTCGCCCAGAGCGAGCCATGTGATGCGCGGGTCGGCGAGCCGGAACCAGGCGTACTGGCGCCGGGCAAAGCGGCGGGTGTTGCGCTTGATCTGTTGGGCGGCCTCCGCCAGACTGGTGCGACCGCTCAGGCAGTCGACCAGCTCCCGGTAGCCGAGGCTTGACATGGCCGGCACGTCCGGGCCGTAGCCGCACCCCACGAGGCGTCGCACTTCCTCCAGCCACCCGGCGGCCAGCATATCGTCCACTCGCTGGTCTATGCGGCGGTAGAGCTCGGCGCGGTCGCAGTGCAGGCCCAGGATAAACATGCGGTACGGCGGGGCCTCGCGCCGCTGGGCCTGCGAAAAGGGGAGGCCGGTAGCATGGTGAACCTCGAGGGCGCGGATGACGCGCCGAACGTTGCGGGGATCGATGCGCGAGGCGGCGACAGGGTCGACCGCCTGAAGCTCACGTTGCAATGCCAGATAGCCTTCCGCTCGGGCACGTTGCTCCATCCGGGCGCGGAAGGCGGAATCCGGGGCGACGCGCGGCAGTCGCAGGCCCTCGATGACGCTCCAGACGTAAAGACCGCTGCCGCCGACGAGGAGCGGCGTCCGGCCCCGCTGATGGATGCTGGCTATAGCTTCGCGGGCCAGGTCCTGATAGCGGGCCAGGGAGAAGTCCTCGTCTGGGTCCGCCACGTCAATGAGGTGATGGGGAACGAGGGCGCGTTGCTCCGGCGAGGGCTTGCCAGTGCCGATGTCCATGCCCCGGTAGACCTGGCGGCTGTCGGCGTTGACGATTTCGCCATCGAAAGCGCAGGCCAGGGCCACGGACAAGGCGGTCTTCCCCACGGCCGTAGGCCCCACAATGGCAATGAGAGGCTTAGGAAGGGACAGAGGGCGCTCCTCAGTCGAGGGTTCCATCAGCATAGTTTTAGCGTCAGACCACTCGTTGCTAGACGGCGCCCAGGAGCTCCACCGCCCTGGCGACCCGTTCAACGCCGATGAGGAAAGCGGCCTCCCGCAGCGTCACCTTGTCGGTCTTGGCCCGTAGGACCACGCTGGCATAGGCCTTGGTCAAAAGCTCCTCCAACGTGGCGTTGACCCGTCCCAGGTCCCAGGCGAAGCGCTGAATATTCTGCGCCCACTCAAAGTAGGAGACGGTGACGCCGCCGGCGTTGACCAGGAGGTCCGGCAGGACTGGAATGCCACGGTCGTTGAGGACTTCGCCCGCGTCCATGGTAGTAGGCTGATTGGCGGCTTCCACCACCACTTTGGCGTCGACGCAAGCGGCGTTGTCCTTGTGGAGCACGCCGCCTAGCGCGGCGGGGATGAGGAAGCAGCATTTCAACTGAAAGAACTCCTCGTTGGAGACGGCCTCAGTCCCAGGGAACCCTACCACACTGCCGGAGGCGGCGCTGTGCTTGAGCAGGGCTGGTATATCCAGCCCCTCGGGATTCCGTATACCGCCCTTCACGTCGCTGGCGGCGATGATGGGGAAGCCGGCCAGCGCCAGGTAGGTGGCGGCCCACGCCCCTACGTTACCGAAGCCCTGGATAGCGACGGGCGAGCGGGCGGGGTCGAGGCCGTTGTCCTTGGCGTAGGCCTTCACGATGGTCGCCACGCCTCGGCCCGTGGCTTCTTCGCGGCCTGGGGATCCCCCTAACTCGACGGGCTTGCCCGTGACCACAGCGGGCGCGTAGCCCTGACGTTCGGAATAGGCAGAGAACATCCAAGCCATGGTCTGGGCGTTCGTGCCCAGGTCGGGGGCTGGGATGTCCCGGTCAGGGCCGATGATATCGGCGATGCTGGAGGTGAAGCGCTGGGTGAGCTGGTTGATCTCCCGCGCGCTCATCTTGGTCGGGTCGCATTGGACACCGCCCTTGGCCCCGCCGAAAGGCAGGCCAATGAGAGCGGTCTTCCAGGTCATGAGGGCGGCTAAGGCCCGCACCTCTTCCGCGTCGGCGCTGGGATGATAGCGGATGCCTCCTTTGTAGGGCCCGCGCGCGCCGTTGTGCTGCACCCGGTAGCCGATGAAGACGCGGATGCGGCCGTCGTCCATGCGAACCGGTACCTCCACGCGCAATTCCCGGTCCGGCGTGGCGATCATATCGCGCATGCCAGCGGCGAGACGGAGGCGCTCCGCCGCCTTCTGGAAGCACTCGGTGACCTCTTGGAACGCGCTACGGGGAGCGGGCATAGGGTGTTCTCCTCCTCTCGGTGCACATGGCCGAAACCTGAGAAAGTATACCGCAGCGGATAGCGCTGCCCGGTCTGGGCGCCCCGCGCACAACGCCTGGAAAACGACTTGAAACGCCGCTTTTCAGCGCCGCGCTTCCTGTACAATGGGGCCATGAAAGTCCTGGGCATTGACCCCGGCACACAGCGCACCGGCTACGGGCTTATAGAAGCGCATCACGACCAACTCCACCTCATCGCCTGCGGCGTCATCGCGCCCTCGGCCCGGCCTAGCCGCGCCGAAGGACTGCACCACATCCACCGCGAGTTGCTCCGTCTCATCGAACGCTACCGGCCTGAAGAGATAGCTATCGAGGACCCTTTCGTGGCCAAGAACGTGCGCTCCGCCTTCGCCATCGGCGAGGCGCGGGCGGTCGCGATGCTGGCGGCGGCGGCCCACAGGCTGCCGGTGCGCCAGTATCCGCCCGCCAAGGTGAAGCGAGTGGTGGCAGGCTACGGGGCCGGCAGCAAGGAGCAGGTCCAGCAAATGGTGTGCCTGCTGCTGGGCCTGGTGGAGTCGCCCCAGTCCTACGACGCCACGGACGCCCTGGCCGTCGCTATCTGCCACGTGCAGGAGCGGCGACTGGCGGACCTGCTGGCGGCGGCAGAGGGATGAGCAGGACTGGCGAGCATTCAAAGGTAACGACAGTAGCTGGAGGCGCAGGATGATCGTCGGGTTGCATGGTGTGCTGGAGGCGCGGGGCAACGGCTGGGTGGTGGTGAACGTCAACGGCGTCAGCTACAAGGCTTCCGTGCCGTCCACCGCCCTCAGCGCCGTGGGGGTGGAGGGCGACCGCGTCCGCCTGTACACCTCCCTCCACGTGCGGGAAGACAGCCTCGCTCTCTACGGCTTCGCCACGGCGCAGGACCTCCACCTCTTCGAGCTGTTGCAGACCGTGGCCGGCGTGGGGCCGAAGTTGGCCCTGACCATCCTTTCGGGGGGGCCCGCAGACCAGACCGTCAGCGCCATCGTAACAGGTGACGAACGGGCGCTGGCCGCCCTGCCCGGCGTGGGAAAAAAGATCGCCTCCCGGCTGGTGCTGGAGCTCAAGGGCACTCTAGAGAAAGAATGGGGTGCTCTGCCCGCACCTGCGCGGGCTGTGGATGGGGACGCCGTGGCTGCTCTCACCACCCTCGGCTACTCCCAGAGCGAGGCCCGCTCGGCGCTGGCCGCCCTGCCCAAGCGCAAGAAGCTGTCATTGGAGGAACAGGTGCGGCTGGCGCTGCAACAGCTTGCGCGCTAGGCCTCTCAGCCGAAGGGCGCAGCCTACCGCTACCGCCGGTCGCGCCAGGAGAAGGCGGCGCGCCAGTCCTTGCGGACGTTGTACACCCCAAGGACGATGAGGCCCGCCACTACCAGGCCGGAACCGATGGCGAGCACGTCCCCCTCGATGCGCGACATCATGTAGGCGCTTACGCCGGACCCGACGAGCGGAAGGAGCGGCACACCCCACAACGACCCCGGCACACGGAAGATGCCGTCGCCCGCCTGCTTTTCCTTCCACCGCACGGCGATGGCAGCCAGGTTGACAAGAGCGAAGACGAGCAGCATGGCGAAGTTGCTGAGCTGGGCTACCGTGTCGATTTGGCCCAGAGCAAGGAAGGGGCAGGCCACCGCGCCCGCGATAACAATGGCGACCCATGGCGTGCGGCGCCTGGGATGAATCGCCGCCAGCGTCTTCGGCAGCGAGCCGCCCGCAGCCATGCCGTACAGCGCGCGAGAGGTGGAGAGGAGCGCCAGCAACACAGTGCTGGCCGTGGCGACGAGGGCCACTGTAGTCAGCACAATGTCTGTGGAGCCGCCGAAGACCCGCTCCATCACTAGAGACAAGGGAGCTTCCGAGGCGCTGAGGTCGCGCCAGCCCACCACGCTCACGGCGGCCAGTGCTGTGAGTGTGTAGAAGACGGCGCTGATCACGAGGGAGAGCAGGATAGCCCTGGGGATGGTCTTGGCTGGCTGCTTGGTCTCTTCAGCGAGATCGGCGACCTGCTCGAAGCCCAGGTAGGCGAAGAAGACCAGCGTGGTGGCATTGAGGATGCCGGAGAGGCCCTGCGGCGACTCCAGGAAGTCCTGGCGCGTGCCCTTGAACACGCCCAGGGCAATGACCAACGCCAGGCCCATGACCTCGACGATCCCGAGAAGGCCGCCGAGCGTAGCGGATTCGCTCACGCCGCGATAAATGATGGCTGTGGAGACGACGGTAAGAAGCAGCGCGATAACGATGCGCGGCGCATCGATGAAGTCGCGGAAGTAGCCGCCGAAGCCCAGGGCCACCGCCGCCACGGCAACGACATTGGCCAGAAGCACCATCCAGCCGACCATATCGCCCACGCGCCAGCCGAAGGCGAACCGGGTGTAGTTGTAGGCGGCGCCCGCCTTTGGGTAGCGGGAGGAGAGCTCGGCGTAGCTCAGGGCGGTGAATGTGGC
>JACPQI010000103.1 GCA_016190545.1 Chloroflexota bacterium | reverse complement strand
GTGTGGGTTCGACCCCCACCCTCGGCACCATACATACTGCTCTCCACCACTACTGCAGGCCTCTATTCCCTGCAACGCATCCGCTCCACAGCAATGAAAAGACCTGGGGCGCTCCGATGTCTAGCGGAGCGCCCCAGGTTGCCGCATAGAGGAGGAACAACAGCTATGCTGTGGGCGTTGGCGTGGGAGTCGGTGTAGCCGTAGGTGTAGGGGTAGGAGCTGGCGGCTGCACACGGACGCGCTCAGCCGTCAGTGTATTGGCGTCGGCATCGTACCGGCCTTGCACCATGACCTTGTCGCCAACCGCGAGGGCGGTCTGGCCGTCCGGCAGGCGCACCTCGGTCTCAGCAGTCATGATGAAGGTGGTAGTCTCGGCGCCGCCGAAGCTGGAAATGGTGAGGCTGGTGGCGGACACGGCGGTCACGTCACCGCTGCGGACAACCGGCCGGCCTGGCTTCTCGGCGGGGCGCTTGGCGACGACGAGGGCTTCCAGGGCTTCACCGTTCTTGTTCACGCGCACCAGGACCTTGTCGCCGACGTTGAAGTCAGCAAGGGTCGCATCTTCCTTCCCAGGGACCCTGTACTTGGTCTCGCTGGTGAGCGCGATCGCGAGATCGCCTTGACGTTCGGTCGTGACGGTGATGCTGTCGCTGACCTTGGCGGCGAGGGTGCCGGTGACAGTTCCGCGATGGGCGCGGCGGGCGGTTTGCAGCACGCTCTGCGGCAGCTTAACGATCATTCGGGCCTCAAAGGTCTTGTCTTCCTTGTGCTGGCCCAACGCCATGATGACGTCACCCACAGCGATGGCGTCCAAACCCGCTCCAGGGTTCCCGGTGATGTGAAAGGTAGTATCGCTGTCCACCAGGACTGTGATGCTCTTATCGCCATCACCGATGACCAGGCTGGAGGCGCTTATGGACTTCACCTCGCCCCTGACCATGTGGCGGGTGATGGGAGGAAGACGCATCTCATGCTCATCCTCCCGGTCCTTCCCCAGCGCCCTTCCAAAGTTCGGACCTGGGCCATGGCCTTCGTTGCCCCTGCCCAGCGCTCGCCCAATGTTCGGACCCGGGCTGTGGCCTTCCTTACCCTTGCCCTTGTCGCCCCGGTCCGCCAGGACGACGCTGGAGGCGACCGCCAAGGCGCCCACCAGACCGCCGATGACTAACAGCCGGAATAACCACTTCTTACTCATTGTATGCACTCCTCTTGTTCCTCTCGCTCTTCGTGTTGTCGGTTTGCCGTGTGAGGCCTCTTCACCCAGTAACAACGCCGGAAGGGGCCGCTCTGTCAGGTCAACTGCCGCCGCCGTCAAAATCGCCCCTCTGACCCATATGGAGGCCGTGCTATACTTTCGGCGGTCACCATGAAGGCGAAGCACCTGCTCTCTATGACAGACCTGGCCCCAGCGGAGACGCTGGGCCTCATCCGGAGCGCCTTGAGATTGAAGCGGGGCGGCGGCAAGCCCATGCTGGCCGGCAAAACGCTGGCCTTGCTCTTTCAAAAGCCGTCCATGCGTACGCGAGTCAGCTTCGAGGTCGCCATGCACCAACTTGGCGGGCGGGCCCTCTACCTGTCGCAGGCTGAGGTGGGCCTGGGCCAACGGGAGCCTGTCGAGGACGTGGCTCGAGTCCTGAGCCGCTATGTGGACGGTGTCGCGGCTCGGGTCTTCGGCCACGAGATTGTGGTCGGGCTGGCCGCGCACGCCAGCGTGCCGGTTATCAACGCCCTGTCCGATGCAGAGCACCCCTGTCAGGCCCTGGCCGACCTTATGACCGTCCACGAGAAAAAGGGCGGTCTCAAGGGCGTTACCATCGCCTATGTGGGCGACGGCAACAACTGCGCGACGAGCCTGGCCCTGGGCGCGGCGCAAGTCGGCGCTCACTTCCACATCGCCTCGCCCAAGGGCTATGAGCTTCCACGCGAGGTGTGGGCCAAGGTGCAGGCCTACGCCAAGCGGAGCAGCTCCCGTCTGCTGACAACATCGCAGCCCGACAAGGCCGTGACGGGCGCCGACGCGGTGTATACCGATGTCTGGGCAAGCATGGGACAGGAGGCGGAGGCGAAGGAGCGGCGACGTACCTTCAGAGGCTACCAAGTCACAGCCGCGCTGCTGGCCCAGGCCAAGCGGGATGTCATTTTTCTCCATCCCCTGCCCGCCCATCACGGCGAAGAGATTGAACGGGGCCTGCTAGAGCACTCCGGGTCCGTGGTGTTTGATGAGGCCGAAAACCGCCTGCACGCGCAGAAAGCGTTGCTGACGGAGCTGCTGGGACGGGCCTCATAGACAATCCGTCCCACGACTTCATCGCACGGGACTACGTTATGGCTGCCACAAGACCGGTCATCGCCATCATTGGACGGCCCAACGTGGGCAAGTCCACCCTGTTCAACCGGCTGTTGGGCCGCCGGTTCAGCATCATCAGCGACGTGCCCGGCACCACCCGCGACCGGGTATCGCTGGACGCCGTCCTCCGTGAGCGGCCCGTGGCGCTGGTCGATAGTGGCGGGCTGGCGCCGCATCCCACATCCGCCATCGAGGCGAAGGTACAGGAGCAGGTGCGAGCGGCTATCGGGGAAGCGGACGTGCTGCTGTTTGTCGTGGACGCCCAGACCGGCCTGTCGCCGCTGGATCATGAGGTGGCGGATCTGGTGCGGCGCACGGGCAAGCCCACAGTGCTGGTGGCGAACAAGGTGGACACCGCCGCCCACGAGGCCCAAGCCAGCGAGTTCAACGCGCTAGGCCTGGGGGAGCCGATCTGCGTTAGCGCCTATCACGGCAGGGGCATCCCGGAGCTGCTGGACAGAATCGAAGCGCTCCTGCCGCCGCCACCGATGGAAACGGCCCCGGAGCCCGCGGCTGGGCTTCGCATCGCCATCGTGGGGCGGCCCAACGTGGGCAAGTCCATGTTGCTCAACGCCTTGCTGGGGCAGGAGCGGGTTATCGTCAGCGAGACGCCCGGGACGACGCGCGACTCCATCGACACCCAGGTCACCTACCAGGGCGAGACGGTGACGCTGATCGATACGGCGGGCATCCGGCGTTCGGGGCGCGTGGAGCCGGGCATCGAGAAGTTCAGCGTGCTGCGCGCCCTCCAGGCCATCTACCGGGCTGACGTGGTGGTGCTGGTGCTGGACACCATGGAGCTGCCCACGCAGCAAGACACTCACATCGCTGGCGCGATCCAGGAGCAATACAAGGGCGTCATCGTGGCTGTAAACAAGTGGGACCTGGCCAAAGAGCACAACCTGACGTCGGAAGAGGCGACGAAACTCGTCCAGCGCCGACTCAAGTTCCTCCCCTACGTGCCCATCCTGTTCACTTCCGCCCTCACCGGCAAGGGCGTGGACCAAATCTTGCCCATCGCCCGCTCCATTCAGCAGGAGCGCGTGCGGCGCGTTCCCGACGCCGAGGTCAAAAGCCTCCTGAAGGACGCCCTGGCAACGCAGGCGCCGCCGCCGGTGAAGGGCCGCAGGCTCCGTATCTTCGGGGGCAAGCAGACCGGGGTAGGACCGCCCACGTTTGCTATTCAAGTCAACGACCCCAACCTGGTACACTTCTCCTACCACCGGTTCCTCGAGACCCGGTTCCGGCAACGCTTCGGCTTCGGCGGGACCCCCTTCCATCTTGTATTCAAGAAACGGGAGCGCAAAGCTAAATAATGGATGTCTTTCTCGCTGTCCTCTTCGCTTATCTGCTCGGCTCGGTGCCCACCGGCCTTCTTGCGGGCAAATTGGCCAAGGGCATCGACATCCGCACGATGGGCAGCGGCAAGACCGGCGCTACCAACGTGCTACGGGCTGTGGGCCCGCGCTGGTTCGCCGCCGTGCTGGCGG
>JACPQI010000104.1 GCA_016190545.1 Chloroflexota bacterium | reverse complement strand
GTGCGGCGTCAGCCCGCGCCGCATCATGGCCGACACCTTCACGAACAAGGCCGCCCGCGAGATGCAGGAGCGCCTGGCCCGGCTCCTCGGTTCCGTCCAGAAGGACCTCACCGTCGGCACCTTCCACGCCATCTGCGCCCGCATCCTGCGCCAGGAGGGCCAGCACCTGGGCCTGGACCGGGCCTTCGCCATCTACGACGACGCCGACCAACTCGATGTCCTGAAAGACGCCCTGGAAGAGTTGGGCATCGATGGCAAGCAGTTCGCGCCGCGCAAGCTGCTTTCGGCCATCTCCGCCGCCAAGAGCCAACTCCGAGGCCCGGAGGAGGTCGCCGCCCTGCGCCGCACCTACTTCGACGAGGTGTTCCTGCGCGTGTACCGCCAGTACGAAGAACTCCTGACCCGCAACCACGCCCTCGATTTCGACGACCTTCTGGTGAAAGCGACCCATCTCTTTCAGGACAACCCGGAGGTCCTCGCACGCTACCAGGAGCGCTACGTCCACATCCTGGTGGACGAGTTCCAGGACACCAACGTGGTCCAGTACCTGCTGGCGCGGCAGCTTGCGGGCAAGCACCGCAATATCTGCGTGGTCGGCGACCCGGACCAGTCTATCTACTCCTGGCGGCAGGCGGACATCCGCAACATCCTCAACTTCCAGAAGGACTTCCCGGAGGCCGCCGTGGTCATGCTGGAGCAGAACTATCGCAGCAGCCAGACCGTCCTGCAAGCCGCCCTGGCCGTCATCGCCCCCAACAAGGAGCGCAAGCCCATCAAGCTATGGACCCAGAACCCCACGGGCGCACCGGTCTGCATCATGGAGGCCTACAACGAGCAGGACGAGGCGCTTTTTGTGGTGAGCGAGGTGGAAAAGCTGACGAAAGCGGGCGCTGGCCGACCGGGGGACTGCGCCGTCATGTACCGCACCAACGCCCAGTCCCGCGTCCTGGAGGAGACGTGCATGCGCTACGGCCTGCCCTACCGGCTGGTCGGCGGCCTCCGCTTCTACGAGCGCCGCGAGGTCAAGGACGTCCTCGCCTACCTGCGCCTGGTCTACAACCCCTACGACGAGGTCAGCCTGCAACGCATCGTCAACGTGCCGGGACGCGGCATCGGACCCCGTACCATCGAGGAGTTATTGCACGCCGCTCGCAGCCAGGACGTGGCGCCCTGGGACCTGCTGCAGCAGGCCACTGCTGGCCAACCACCCTCCGTCCTCAAGGGACGCGCCGCTCTCCTCCTCAGCGCCTTCGCCAAGCTCATCCAGTCGCTGGTGGAGGCATCGACCCAGAAGGACTGCCTGGAGCTGTTCGACCTGGCGATAGAAAAGACCGGGTACAAAGAGCACGTGCTGAACGCGGACGAGGAGGGCGAGGAGAAGTGGGAGAACGTGCTGGAGCTGCGCACCGTCGCCAGCCAGTTCCGCGACCTGCCGCCGCGCGAGGGGCTAGAGGCCTTCCTGGAGAACGTGGCCCTCGTGTCGGATGTGGACAGCTATGAGGCCAGGGCAGAGGCCATCACCCTCATCACCCTGCATCTGGCCAAGGGCCTGGAGTTCCCGGTGGTGTTCATCGTGGGCCTGGAGGAAGGGCTGCTGCCGCACCGCCGGGCCATCGACGACGAGCACGCCGACCCCGGCGAGCTGGAGGAAGAGCGGCGACTGCTTTACGTCGGCATGACGCGGGCCAAGGAACGGCTCTACCTGACGCGGGCCTTCCGCCGCACGGCGCTGGGCTACTCCGGCCCCAGCGCGCCGTCCCGCTTCCTGACCGACCTGCCGCGAAGCCTCACCGCCTCGCCGAAAGCCGGGGCACATGAGCGGCTCCTCATGCCCGCCAAGGAGCCTGTCATCCGCCGCATACCCGCAAACGACACCGTTGCACCCGTTCGCGCGGCCATCGACTACAAGGCCGGCGACCACGTCCGCCACGCCACCTTCGGCGAAGGCATCGTCATCGGGGTCAAGCCCTCCGCCGCCGACGTGGAAGTGACGGTCGCGTTCAAAGGGGCTGCTGGCATCAAGCGCCTGCTGCTCAGCCTGGCGCCGCTGGAGAAGATCTAGCCACGCCTTTTCGTGCGCGTGTGACCTTGGGATGAGGGAAGGTTGAAACGGGATGCTCCGCGACATTGTTTGCTATTTTTGTCCCCCAGGCTGCGTAAAACTGGGCGTGCACTACTGCCCCCATGAATGACGGACACGTCCTTCCCTGATATAATACGCGCTGATTTTCGATTTAATCGCATGCGCCCGACAAGAGGAGGCCTATGTCAGACGATGTTCCGGCCACAAAAAAGGGTGTGGTGCTTATTCACGGCATGGGCAGGCAGAGCAAGAACGACATGCTGCTCCGGGCCACCAACGCCATCACGAGCTACCTTTCCCTGTGGGGCGATGCCTCGAAAGTAACGATAGAACGGGGATTGAAGGACGAATCGACAAAGGAACGCTCACGGATCACAGTGCGTTACGCTGACCAGGAGTGGGTGTTCGTTGAAGCGTGGTGGGCGAAGTCGTTCGAGGAGCCGAAGTTGGAGCCGATGCTCGGATGGACGGCGCTCAGATTTACAAAACACGCGGGCGCCCTTGTTGTCGACATGGTTACACGTCAGTTCAGTAAGGCGTTCTTGACTGTTCTCACAGCTATTGTATATCTCTCTGTTGTGATCGTGCCCTTGTTTTGGGGTTCATCAGGTGGCTATTTCGGATCGGGCACCGACGACCTATTGGTGCGGGCGGTGACTTCGTTTCTTGGAGGATTCTTCTTAATTATCTTTGCAACTCGTTCGACGCAAGGCCGTCAACTAGCCGACATGGTATTTGAGGCGGCGCGGAAGCAAGTAGGCGACTCGGCGGTCCTGGCGCGGCAATGGTTGAGATACAGCAAAAGCCACGTCAGACGTGGGCAGGATCGCTTATTCTGGCTGGTGTTCCTGGAGCTCGTCTACCACTTCTTCGCAAGTCCGCTGATTGCCGTTCTTTACGGACTCGGCATTCTTGCCCTGGTCCCGGCGATGCTGTTGGTCCGCACCTTGTCGCTGGCGCAACCCATCGCAGGGCTCAATAAGGTTACAGGCGCCGTCTCAAATTGGATTACGGCGAAGGCAAGCAGTTTCATTGTCCAATCCCTCGGTGACATCAAAGTCTATGTCTATGAACCGGTCCAGGCACAAGCCATCCGCGACGAGGTAGAAGGGGCGATCGACGAACTTAGCTGGGACATGGACGCTGTGTATCTTGTGGGCCACTCCACCGGAGCGACCATAGGACACGAGGTCCTCGCGCTACCGTCAAATGCCGAACGGGTATCCAAGGTGGCTAAGCTGCTCACTTTCGGTTCGGTGGTGAACATGGTCAGCGCGATGCCGCACAAGCGCAACACGTTGCATAGCAAGATCGAATGTGCAAGACCGGGACAGCCCGATAGGCAGTGGGTCAACATCTGGACACGATACGACCCGGCAAGGCCGGGCCCGGTCGAGCAGAAGGCAGCCTTGATCTCAAATACCGATTGCCTGCTTGAGGCCCCGGTGACCAATGAAGACCATTTTTTGACAGACCACGCTTCCTACCTGAACAACGAGCAGGCGGTAGGTCGGATTGTGGCGGAGATCTGGGACAAGCCCGACTCGCCGTTCGGTTGGAGCGAGGAGATGGAAGAAAAACTCACCCGCAGCCGCAAGGCCAAGGTGTTGCCATTGTACTTCCCCAGGCTCATCCTGTGGTACTTGTTCTTCACGCTGTTCGCTGTGTTCATCCCAAAAACCAAGGCGGCCCAGGAGGTGTATGCCTTTTTCAGGATTGAGGACGTATTGGACAAGAAGAACAAGTTCGCTTCTGCGGTTGAAGGCGTATTGATTTCGCCGGACGCAGCTTGGGAGAGGGTTCTGGCGGCGGTAGGCGCTGCGTTTATCATTTGGGCATGTTTCTATTTGGTGTACGGGCTATTCGAGAACCTCTGGAGGTCGCTCACAGCCAGAGTTGGTTCCTGACCGTTGCCAGTTGACGCGGGCTAGAAGGCGAAGATGGGCTGGTCGGCGGTGATGACGCGGGTCTCGGCGGCCAGGGCCTGGCGGGTCATCTTGGGCAGGGCCAGCATGCCGTGGTGGGTGACACCGTCGTAGAAGCGGAGGGGAGCGCGGATGCGCTTGGCGATGCGCTGGTCGATCTCGCTGGCGCTGAGGGCGTGCGGGTCGTGTTTTTTGGAGGCGATGACGAAGCCCCACGTGCCGCCGAAAGAGGGGACGAGGGTGTGATAGCCAGCGACGATGGGGAACACCTGCTTCAGGGTGTTGTGAATGGCGGGGAAGACGTGGATGAGAGGAATGTTGGAGAAGCCAGCCTGGACGACGATGAGGCCGTCCGGGCTGAGTCGGTCCTTGACCATGCCGTAGAACTCGCGAGTGAAGAGAGGAAAGGCCGGGCCTGCCTCCAGCGGGTCGGTGATGTCGCTGACGATGACGTCGTAGGGCTGGGTGGCGGCCTCCAGGTGGGCCTTGGCGTCAGCGAAGACGACGGTTGCGCGCTTGTCTTCGTAAACGCCCCGGTTCCATTCTGGGAGGTAGCGCTTGCAGAGGTCGACGACCTGGGCGTCGAGGTCGACCATCTCGACGGAGCGGACGGTGTTGTGGGCGAGGACCTCGCGCAGGGTGGCGCCTTCGCCGCCGCCGGCGACGAGGACGCGCCTGGGGTCCGGGTGGGTGATGAGGGCGGGATGCACCAGGGCCTCGTGGTAGATGAACTCGTCCACCTCGGATGACTGAGGCTTGCCGTCCAGCACCAGGCAGCGGCCATAGCTGGTGGTGTCCAACACCTCCACGCTCTGGAAGGCGGTCTGGCCTTTATAGAGCACCTGCTTGAGGCCATGCACCATCGCCAGACTCGGGGAGAGCTGGTCGAAGAACCAGGTCCGTAGCGAAGGGTCCATACGAGCGGATGCGCTTACCGCTTGGACAGTGCGGGAACCGCGACCCTGACTCCCCTCTTTATCTCCAAGATGGTGGGCTCTTTGCAGTCCAGCTTCTGCACGATGATCTCGGCGGCCCGGCCGGGGTGAAAGCTTTCGCCGCAGGTGAAGATGTCGACGGCGGCGTAGCCGTACTCGGGCCAGGTGTGGATGCAGAAGTGGGACTCGGCGATGGCGATGACGCCGGTCACACCCTGCGGCGAGAACTTGTGGAAGGTGTGACCGAGGACGGTGGCGCCGACCTCGCGGGCTGCCGAGAGCAGCGCCTCTCGGATGAGAGGGAGATCGTTCAGTTTTTCAGAATCGCAGGACCTGAGCTCAAGCAGCAGGTGTATGCCTAGCGCATTCAATCACCTTCCCTCCACGCAAAAGATTAAAAATTGCAAACTCTTATTATACTGGTTTTTGTCATAGGAGCAACTATGCCCAGGCGCAATTCCTCTCCATTCTCTCGGAAAGAGCAAGGGGCGTTGGACGCCGTGAGGGACGACCTAGCTATGGCCGCCCTCGCCGCGTCCGGCGTCCTCGACAGGCGCGAGCGTGAGGCCGCCATCGCGCGGCTGGAGGCGCTGTCGCGTAACGCGCACGCCCACATGGAGATGGAAGGACGGGACGCCCTTCACACAGCGGAGGCGATGTTCCGATGGCTATGGCTGACGAAACCGGTCAGGTATCAGCCCGGCGGGCCCTATCAGTTGCAGACGGTCGTGAAGCGCCAGGTAGAGTGGAGGCAGAAGACGGTGGGGAACTGCCTGGGACTGACGGTGCTGTACAACGCGCTGCTCCAGCGGCTGGGCCTTCGGGTGGAGGCGGTGTATGCGCCGGACGCAGCGAGACAGGGGCCGCACGTGTTCTCGCGACTGAGGCTGGACGGACGAAGGTTGGATATCGATAGCAGCGTGCCGTTCGGGTTCGGGACGGCACGCTTTATGCATGCAAAAGACCGCGTGGTATGGGACAACCAGGCGCTGGTGGCCGAAATCTACGCAAGCCGGGGGAACGAGGCACTTAATGCAGGAGACGCGGCGCTGGCGGTACGGTGCTATCGCAAGTCGCTGGCGCTGCACCCGGGCCACCCGATGGTGGGGCTGAACATGGGCATCGCGCTGGCGGCGCAAGGCAAGGTGCGCGCGGCCCAGCGGGCGCTCAGCAGGGCATCGCTGGTCGGACAGTAGCGAGCCTTCACGGAGAACCTCCCGCTGCGGAATGCCTCAAGCTCTTGAGCCAGGGCATGATTTCCTTGGCGAAAAGCTCCAGGGCGACAAGGCCTTCTTTCAGGGTCATGCCCTCCGGCCACAAGCCAAACGTGTAGCCAGTGACGAGCACCGGGCCGTCGAGCATCGTGAGATCGTGCTGAATAGCAGAACGCCAGTCGTCGGGGGAGCCGATGACGACGCCGAAGGTGCTGACGGTGCGGCCATCGGCGCTGCGGGCGGCACCCGCCATGAGGTCGGCGGCACTGCTGCCGGCGGCGGCAGGCTTGCGGACGGCCATGTACCGGTTGAGCGTCTGCTGGTGGGCGATGTTGTATTCGATGAACTGGTGAGCGGCGCGGTGGGCGGTCTCGCGGTCCGTGGCGATGAAACCGTTGCGGACAAGTGAGGCGCTGACGCTTGTGGCCCCCACGCCTGATAAAACCGCCTTGCTGCATACGTAGTCGTAAAGGCCATCGCTGGTGGCTTCGTTATAGAGCATGTTGACAGGGAGCCCGAAGCGGACGGCCCGGTCGATGGCCTTGCGGCTGCCGGCGGTGAGGAAGATGGGCGGGTGCGGCTGCTGGATAGACGGCGGCGTGACGCTGACGCCGCCGACGCGATAGAAGCGGCCTTCGTATGAGAAGTCGCGCGTGCGCAGGGCGCCCAGGACCACCGCCACGGCTTCGTCCATGCGGGGGCCGCGCTCAGCAAAGGGGACGCCGAAGACGCGGAAGTCTTTCTCGCTGTAGCCCACGCCAAGGCCCAGCATGGCACGACCGTTGGACAGCACATCCAGGACGGCGGTCTGCTCAGCCACCTCGATGGGGTTGTAAAGGGCGAGGAGCAACGGCTGAGTAGCCAGGCCGATGCGTTTGGTCTCACGGGCGAGGGCGGCCAAGGTGAGGAAAGGCGTGGGATTGCTGCCGGTGTCGATGGAATGGTGCTCGGGGACGACGATGTAGTCGTAGCCGAGGGCATCGGCGGCTCGGGCGTACTCGATGTTCTCTTCGTAGACCTGGCGGAAGGTCTTGGGGTACTTGGGCGAGTTCTTGAACTTGATACCAATGCCGACTTTCATGACAGATCTCCTCCCGCAACGTGCGGCGGCCCTTCAGCGTAACGGAACGCCGGAGCGAAGGCAAGGTGCGGCACGAGCGTTTAGGTCGCGCGCGGCCGGCGCAGGAGCTTGTGAAGTTCCACGGCAACGATGACAGTGACGGCGACGAGGATAAGTCTCATCCAGGTCACTGCGGTGAGGGGCTCCAGCTTGAGGAGCGTCCGCGTGGGGCCGAAGTACATGGCGCCGATGTGCACGGCCAGAGCGATGACAGCGCCGAGGAAGAGAAAGCGATTGGAGAAGGGGTCTTTCTTGAACAGAGAGAGGTCCTCTGAGCGGCAGTTCCCCACATGGAAG
>JACPQI010000106.1 GCA_016190545.1 Chloroflexota bacterium | reverse complement strand
GCCCTGGACCTGGCGAAGCTGGGCGAGAAGGTGCGCCACCTCAAAGAGCACGGCCTGGGCGAAGGGGTCAGCACCCGCCTCCTCATCTATGCCGGCAAGCTTATCGGCATGGGCATCTCGCCCCGCCGCGCCTGCGACGTCTCTGTCGTCTGGGCCATCACCGACGACGCTCAGGTCCAGCGCAGCGTTCAGGAAGTCGTCTCCTCCATCTTCGAAGAGTAGCGCCGTCTCGCGCTTCCACACCTCTGTCCACTTGGGGGTGAGGTCGCTTTGCACCAAAAGGTCATTCTTGAGTCCTGCATTTCTCGCTCCTTTTCGCTTGCCAGAGGTGGAAAAGAGCGTACACTAGATACAGGGCAGGCTGACGGAGGCCAGCCCGACACGGCATGAACAGCAACGCAATCACATCCCCCATATCGGCGTCCCGTCTGCCCCAGCGTCTGGCAGCCCTCCTCTCCCACGGCCCGGCGCCCATTGTCCACGAGTCGGGACTCGTCCCAGCCGGGGTCATTGTCCCCTTGCTGAGGAAGAACGGCGTGTGGCACCTGCTCTTTACCCTGCGCTCCCTGCACCTGCCCAACCATGCCGGCCAGTTCTCTTTCCCCGGCGGAGTTGCGGAGGAGACCGATGATGACTTGCTTGCCACCGCCCTGCGAGAGACCCACGAGGAGATAGGCGTGCTCCCCCGGGACGTTACCGTCCTGGGTAGTCTCGAACCATCCGTCACTCCCCAGGGCTTCCGCATCAGCCCCTTCGTGGGCGCCATCCCCTACCCTTACGAGTTCAAGGTCAGCCCCGAGGAAGTCTCCCTGCTGCTCGATGTGCCCCTGCCCGTCCTGCTGGACCCCCGCAACCTGGAGATACGACAGGAAGCCCGGAACGGGGTGATGACGGACAGCTATTTCTACCGCTATAATGACCACATTATTTGGGGCGCCACCGCTCGCATCGTCAAGCGTCTCCTCGACCTCATGGCGCTCGACGCAGAGAAAAGACGCAGGTGATATGGCTTTGGACTTGAAGGATATACAGGCGGAGCTCGCCAAGTTCCCCGCGCCTGTCGCGACAGAGTTCCAGCGTTCGCTCCGCGCTCTCTCACACCACCTTTCCGAGGAGGAGATTCTCACCTGGGCCACGGAGGGCCTGGCCCTCGCCCAGTACTCCTTCCGCTCCTGGGAGGCTGCAACCGAGTTCTTCCGCGCCAGCCCGGAGGCTGTTAAGCGGCTCACCATCGGCCACATCGTGCAGTGGACGCGCCTGGGCCGCAGCCTGTCGGAGGAGACCCCGGTCCTGGCCGCAGCCTACTTCCGGGGCAGCCCCGCAGCCCTCGAACACCTGACGCCGGAGAACCTACCGGCCTGGGTCAAACTGGGCAAGGGCCTCTACAAGGGCACCTGGAAGTCCGGCTCCCTGGCCGCCGCCTTCTTCGAGACTAGCCCCCGGATCCTGCGCCACCTGACCATCGACGAGCTTGCCCGCTTCGCCCGGCTGCTGGACAGCCTCTCCACGCGCTCCCATGACCTCGCCGGGGAGTGCCTGGCCCTGGCTGACCAGGTCTTCACGCGGCTTGAGAAGGGAGATAGGCTCTTGTTCTTGGGCCTTGCCGCCGCCTTGGCCGAGGGCAACTGGCGGGACGTACGTCCCCTGTTTGACGCCGCGCCCAAAGCCCTCTTCCGCGTCCAGCGCGATCAGCGTCACCGTTTCATTGCCCTGGCGGAGAAGCTCGCCCGCCTGGACCCCAGCAACGTCCTCGACTTCTTTGTCGAGGGGTCCCTGGTCCTGGGCGACCTCACCACCGCCGACCAGGCAGCTGTCCTGGAGCAGGCGGAGGAGCTTGCTTCCGTCTCTCCTACCGCCGTCGTCGATCTCGCGCGGAGCGTGCCCAAGGCCCTGCAGCGCATCAAGCCGGACCAGCTTCACCTTTGGGTACAAGATGGCATCCGCATCCTCACCGAGAACCCGGAAAGTGGCGCCGCCTACTTCAAGCTGGAGTCGGCCCGCGCCGAGCGCGCCCTCGAGTCCATCTCCTCCGGCCTGGAGTTGCAGAAGGTCCAGGACATCCTCCAGATGTACTGCCAGGCCCTGGCCGGCAAGCCGGTGCAAATCCACCCCTCGGAAACCCTGAAGGAGCGGGGCATCGGCTGGAACTCGGAGGAGAGTCCCACAACGGAAGGCACCGCTGTCTACCTGCCCGGCTTCATCGACCGCCAGACCTCCAAGGAGGCGAACTTCGCCTGGTGCAAGGTTATGTCTACTCATCAGGTCGGACACCTGGAGTTCGGCAGCTTCGACTTCGCCTTCGATAAGCCCTCCACCCTGTTTGAAAAGAGCCGGCGCCCGGGGCTCAACCCTCCACAGAATGGCGGGCATGGCCCACTCACCGATCTCCAGCGCTTCTTCGATGCCTTTAAGGAGCGCCGCCTCGCCGCCGATATTTTCATGCTCGTGGAGGACGGGCGCATCGATTTCCTCATCAAGCAAGAGTATGGCGGCATCCGCTCCGCCTATCGTGATATCCAGGCTGAGGCCCTGGCGGCGCGCCCGCCCATCGGGTCCCTGCCCATGCGGGAAGCCCTGGTGGAGTTGCTGGTCCGCGCCAGCCTCCAGCCGGACGACCGATCCATCACCATGCCGAACACCATCGCCCGCGAAGGGAAACAGGCCCTTGCCCTTGCCCGCACCGTCCTCAACGCCACCGCCACCGTCGAAGACACGGCCGAGGCCGTCATCCGCATCTATGACATCATCAGCAAGGTGCCCAACGCTCAGGCAAAGCCCTCCGGCAAGCAGGGCGACCTGAGCCAGAACAAGGCCCCCACCGAGCAGCAGCAAGCGGAAAGCTCCGTGGACAACGCTGGCGAGGGCGATGAGTCCGTGTCCGGCAGCGCGGACGCCCGGGGCGAGCGTCCGTACAAGAGTCCCCCCAAGGTGGACTACCGCGGCGAGTTCAAGCCGGAACTGGTCCAGCTCTTGTCCCAGCTCCGCAAGCAGCGCGATGGCCAGTCCGGCCGATCTGCCGCTCAGCAGCAGATTTCGGCGGAGGCTCTCAAGAGCCTTCTGGAGAAAAGCGTGGAGGTGGACATAGACCAGGGCCAGAGCACGGACGCCCAGGCCCAAGCAGCGACCTTCGTGGAAAAGCTCCTGGAGCAGGGCAAGAAGCGTCAAGCCCAGGAGATCCAAAGTGGCATGGGCGACCAGTTCCGCCATGTGGAAGAGGAGGGCCAGGGCCTCCAGGCGGATGACGCCCTCACCTTCCTCTATGACGAGTGGGACTTCCGAGCTATGGACTTCAAGCCCCGCTGGTGCTCCGTCAAAGAGCGCCGCATGGAAGAGGGCAGCACCGAGTTCTTCGAACGCACGCTAGAACGCAACGGCGTCCTCACCGCCCAGATCCGGCGCCAGTTCGAACTGCTGCAGCCGGAGATGTTCCGCAAGGTGAAGCGCTTGCCTGATGGCGAGGAGTTCGACTTCGATTTGGTCGTCGATTCCGTCATCCAGCGCAAGGCCGGCGCTCAGCCCAACGACAAGGTCTACTGGCGGCGCAACAAGGTGGAGCGGGATGTGGCCGTCGCCTTTCTGCTCGATATGAGCGCCTCCACCGCCGAGGCTATCGACGACGGGCGCAAAGGCCCTGACCGCTGGGACATGCCGGACGACCCCCGCGACTACATGAACTGGCTGCGCAACCGCCGGGAGGATGTCCGCCAGCGTGGCTACAAGCGCATCATCGACATCGAAAAGGAGAGCGTTGTCCTCCTCATCTATGCCCTGGAAGGCATCGGCGACCGCTACGGCATCTACGGCTTCTCCGGCTACGGGCGCGAGAACGTGGAGTTCTACGTCATCAAAGACATTCAGGAAGGGTTCTCGCCCCGGGTCAAAGGCCGCATCGACAAGATCGCCCCGCTCCACGCCACCCGCATGGGGCCGGCCATTCGTCACGTCATTACCAAGCTAGGCCAGGCGGAGGCCAAGCGCAAGCTCCTCTTCCTCCTCAGCGACGGGCGTCCCCAGGACCGGGGCTACTC
>JACPQI010000100.1 GCA_016190545.1 Chloroflexota bacterium | reverse complement strand
ACGCACGGCTTGAGGCGATAGAGGTTGTAGGCCAAGCCCAACAGCAGGGCCTGGAGGCGTTGAGTTGCCAGGGACCGGCCGGGAGCCCGGGCCGAGAGCTTGCGCTTGACCGCCGAGAAGACACTCTCCACCAGGGCGCGCTGGGCATAGCGGGTTCAGGGAAAGCCCGGCGCATCTGGGCACGGATGCCCTTGATCCGCCACGTGGCCTTCCCTCGCTTGGTGGGGATGATGCTCCTCGCCTTCAAGACCTGCCGGATGTGCTGATGGTTGCGCTCGCTGTCGAACTCGGCGTCAGCCAGGACCAGCCCGATGGGCACCTGCAGATGGGCAGCATTGACCAGGGGCCGCAGGGTGGCCGAATCGTTGGTGGGGCCCTGTTTGGCCATTTGGGCCAGGACTGCCCGCCGGGGCACATCGACCACCACCAACCACTTGAGCCAGAAGCGCCAGGGCAAACCGGTGCCGTGATCTCGGGCCCGTTTCACGAAGAAGGTGCTGATGGCCCCTGGGGCCAGACCGGTCGCATCCACCGCGACGGTTGTCCCGCGGGAGGACAGCAGGGGCAGGCGCTGGACCGTCTCCTCCAAGAGGCGGGCTATGGTCTCCTCCGACAGTCGACGCAGGAAGTAGAAGAGCGTCGTGTGGTCGGGGACGCGCTGCAGGCCCAACGCCCTGCGCAACTCGGCATGCTCCGCCAAGCGCACCTCGGTCTCCCGGAAGGTCCAGTCTTCGTAGCGCATCAGACACAGGATCGTGACCAGTTGGGGCTGGGTGAACAGGTGGTTCGACTTCTTGCTGCGATAGCGCGGCAGCACCGCTGTAGCCACCTGCATGGACACACAAGCAAAGCTCACCAAGCCCACTTCTGCCATCTTCCCAGACCCTCCCAATAGTCTGGATAAAGTCTAAAACTATTTTAGGATGGTTTCAACAGAGCCAGGTGTCCTTTAGGCCCGGCGGCGGCCTGCGGAACAGGCCGCGGCCCCCAGATCTTCCGCAGCACAGATGGCGGGGCCTCGTGGGTCCAGCAGACGCTCCCCACGACCTCACCCCCTATAGACGGAGATATGGCTCATTTCGCCGGGGCGCCTAATGATGTCTACACGACGGTGACGACGTGGGGCAGCGATACCAACGAGCGCATTCTCAGGTACAACGGTACAAGCTGGTCGGTCGTCCTCACGGATACTAGGGCTGGGGACTATGGTCCGAGTTTGGTTTACATCAGCGCGAATGAAATCTATGGCACGACCTGCTGGGGTCATTGGCTGTGGAACGGAAGCACCTGGGCCTTTATCCAGCAGTTTGATTTCTGTGATGCGGCCTCTAACTGGGGCATGCGGGATGCCCAAGGGATTCTCCAACTCTATAACTCAGGGAACAATAATTTCACCAATGGACCAAAGGTCTGGAAATTCGCCGAAAGTAGCACTGGAAGCAAGAGCGGGTCTTGGGGGAGCAAGTCTGGCTACGTCTTTAGCGATGGTTCGTGTGGAACGGCGCGTGGGATGTGGGGCTCCGCCGGAAACGATGTCTGGGCCGTTGGGAGCCTCTATTTTGGGGGTACCCCCTGCGGTGCCGGTCCAAACAATGAGGGGAGGATCTACCGTTTCAACGGCACCTTATGGGGTCGAGTGACGACCCCGTTTGATCCACTTCCCCTGTACGTGACCGCGGTCTCGGGCACCGCCCCGGACGACGTTTGGGTCGCTAACAACGCCCGCCTCCTCCACTTTGCTCCCTTGGTCACACTGACAGCACCCACCGCGTTTCAGGCTGTGCTCCAGGGTGATAATAATGTTTCGCTATCTTGGAAAGATAACGCAATTGGTGAGACTGCCTACTACCTGTGGAGGTGGGCGCAAGTACCGGGGTGGTCTTTTGTTGGCGTGCTTGATGCCAACGCCTCGTTTTCGGTGGACAGCGGGCTGGCCTCTGGTACAACGTACACGTACTTCCTTGCCGCCTCCAGCGGGTCGGCATATTCGGACTGGGCCTCTACGTCGGTGGCTTTGCCCGCCTTGACGATACGCAGCCCCAGCGATTTCCTGGTCCAGTCCGCAAGCGGTAGCCTCCGGCTACAGTGGAAAGATAACGCTTCCAATGAGAATGGATTCGAGCTGTGGCGCTGGGACGAAGCCACGGGCTGGAAGTTGCTAGTGTAGTGTCTGTCAAATACCCTTACACATCGGCCACGTGACAGCCCTCCAGTTTCCGTATTCGGGCGGCCACGCCGCCGAACCAGCCCGATGTAAAGCCATATACGAGACACTACACTAGGT
>JACPQI010000101.1 GCA_016190545.1 Chloroflexota bacterium | reverse complement strand
CTGCGAATTGCGAAGAAGCTGGACGAGATGGCCATAGCCTACATCGAGGGCGGCTGGCCCGGCTCCAACCCCAAGGACGAGCAGTTCTTCCAGCAAGCCAGGGCGTTGCCGCTCCAGAATGCCAAGATCGTGGCCTTCGGCAGCACCCGGCGCGCAGACACGGATGTGGCGTCGGACGCCAACGTGCAGGCCCTCGTCCAGGCGGGAACGCCGGTCGTCACCATCGTGGGCAAGAGCGATGCTCTTCAGGTGACTCATGTGCTGGAGACCACGCTGGAAGAGAACTTGAGCATGATTTCGGACACGGTCTCGTATTTGAAGGGCAAAGGGAAGCAGGTGTTCTTTGACGCCGAGCACTTCTTCGACGGCTACAAGCGGGACCCGGACTACGCCCTCCGGGCATTGGAGGTGGCCGCCAAGGCCGGGGCTGACCGGCTGGTGCTATGCGACACCAACGGCGGTTCTCTGCCGCAGGAGGTCACGGACGTTGTGAAGGCGGTGCGAGGCAGGGTCGCGACCCCGCTTGGCATCCACGCGCACAACGATGGCGACCTGGGGGTGGCCAACACCCTGGCGGCCGTGCAAGCCGGTGCCGTACAGGTGCAAGGCACCATCAACGGCTACGGCGAGCGGTGCGGCAACGCCAACCTGGTCTCGGTCATCGCCAACCTCAAGCTCAAGCTGGGCTACGGCTGCCTCACCGATGAGCAGGCCGCCAAGCTGACAGAGACGGCCCGCTACGTGAGCGAGGTGGCGAACCTGCCGCCAGACCCCCACCAGCCCTATGTGGGCAAGTCGGCCTTCGCCCACAAAGGCGGCATCCACGCCTCGGGCGTGGCCAAGCTGGAGTCGAGCTACCAGCACATCGATCCAGCGGCGGTGGGCAACGCCAAGCGCATCCTGGTCTCCGAGCTGGCGGGCCGCAGCAACCTCATCGCCAAGGCCAAGGAGTTCGGCGTCCCTCTTTCGCCGAAGGGGCCGGAAATCAAGCGCATTCTGGACTATATCAAGCTCCAGGAGAGTCGGGGCTTCGAGTACGAGAGCGCCGAGGCTTCCTTTGAGCTTATCCTGCACCGGGCCAGCCCCTCCTACAAGCAGCCCTTTGCGCTGGTCGATTTCATGGTGGTAGTGGAGAAGCACCGGCGTTCGCCGGCCGCCACCATTGAGGGCGATGTCTTTTCCGAAGCCACGGTGAAGGTCAAGGTGGACGACGAGATATTCCACACAGCTGCCGAAGGCAACGGCCCGGTCAACGCCCTCGATGCGGCCCTACGCAAGGCCCTGGCCCGCTTCTATCCGGAGATCAGCCAGGTGCAGCTTACCGACTACAAGGTGCGCATCGTGGACGGTAGTGGGGGCACCGGCGCCAGTGTGCGAGTGCTGGTGGAAAGCTCTGCGGACGGTCGCCACTGGCGTACCGTGGGCTGCTCCACCAATATCATTGAGGCGAGCTGGCTGGCCGTGGCCGACAGTCTGGAATACTGGCTGCTCAAGCGGTGACGCTAGGCTTTCCCCCGGGCGTGGCAGTCCTTTTACTTTCCGTTCGCTAGTGTCCTGTCTCCGAAATACGCTTACGAATTGTCATTGACATTGTCGTCGAACTTCAGGGACACCACGCCAGAATGTCGCCTGCCGCGTCCCTATTCGTAGCGCAGCGCATCGATGGGGTTAAGGCGGGCGGCGCGAAAGGCCGGGTAGATGCCGAAGAAAAGGCCGATGGCCGCCGAGACGGCCAGGGCCAGGATGACGGTATCCGGCGAAACGACGGTGTTGATGGTCTGGTTCAGGATTTGCATGTTCGAGATGAGCTTGGACGCTCCCCATCCCGCGACGACGCCCAGGCCGCCGCCGGCGAAGCTCAGCGTCGCCGCTTCCACAAGGAACTGAGTGACGATGTTGCGCCGCTTGGCGCCCACCGCCTTGCGAATGCCGATCTCGCGGGTACGCTCCGTGACCGACACCAGCATGATGTTCATGATGCCGATGCCGCCAACCAGGAGCGAGATGCCAGCCGTGCTGCCCAGCAGGATGCTGAGCACGTCGGCGACGCCGGTGCGGGTGGCCAGGACTTCCTCCTGGGTGGTGATGGTGAAGTCGTCTTCGCCGGTGATGCGGTGGCGCTCCCTCAAGATGTCGGCAATCTCCAGTTTGGCCTGCTCCATATGCTTGCCGTCGACGACCTGTACATTAATTTCCTGGACGGTGAGGGCGCCCGTACCGCCGCGCTGGGCGAAGAGCCGGTAGCGCACCGTGGTGAGCGGAGCGAGCATGAGATCGTCCTCCAGGCCCTGGCCCGAGCCGCCTTTGCTCTTGAGGACACCGATGACCCGGAAGGGACGATTGTTGACGGTTACTTGCTGTCCTATGGGGTCGTCTTCACCAAACAGGTTCTCGGCCACGTTGGACCCTAACACCACCACCAGTGAGCGGCCCAGCAGGTGTTGCTCCTGAATGAACTCTCCTTCCGTCACGGGTGTGTTGCGGACGAACTCGTATTCCGGTGTGACGCCGACGATGCGGGTGAAGACGTTGTTGCTGCTCGCCACCACCCGGCCGGCGGAATTGAGCACGGGCGCCACCATCTGCACGGAGGGGGCGAGGTCGGGGTCAGCCAGGGCGAGGGCGTCATCGTAGGTGAGGGTTGCCGCGGAGCCCTGCTGTCCGCGCACGCCGCTATCCGATGTGGCGCCGGGGCGCACGAAGAGGAGGTTGCTGCCCAGACCCTCCACCTGCTGCTCGATGGCGGCGCGTCCGCCTCGTCCGATGGACAGGGCGGCGATGACCGCGCCAACCCCGATGACGATGCCAAGGAAGGTCAGAAAGGAGCGGAGCTTGTTGGCGCTTAACGCCTCTAAAGCCAGACGAAGGTTTATCCACGCCTTCATCGCTGCGCCTCCCGTACACTCTGAAATTCAGCGATCTGGCCGTCTTTCACTCTGATGACGCGTTTGGCGTGGCTTGCCACTTCCATATCGTGGGTCACCAGGATAATGGTGATGCCGTGCTCCTCGTGGAGCTTGTGCAGGAGGTCCATGATGCCTTTGCTGGTCACGGTGTCCAGGTTACCCGTCGGTTCGTCCGCCATGATGATAGAGGGGTCGTTGACCAGGGCCCGGGCGATGGCGACGCGCTGCTGTTCGCCGCCGGAAAGCTGGTTCGGCTTGTGCTTGGCGCGCTTGTCCAACCCCACCTTGGTCAAGGCTTCCAAGGCCTTCTGAGAGCGTTTGTCGCCGCCGTTCTTGCTGTAAATCAGCGGCAATTCTACGTTGCGCAGGGCGCTCGTGCGCCGTAGCAGGTTGAAGGTCTGGAACACAAACCCGATGCTTTTGTTGCGGATTTCAGCCAGGCGGTCGTCGCTCAGCGTGCTCACCTCTTGCCCGTCCAGGCGGTATGTCCCCGACGTAGGCTTGTCCAGGCAGCCCAGGATGTTCATGAGGGTGGACTTGCCGGAGCCGGACGGCCCGATAATGGCCACCATCTCGCCATTGTCGATGGTCAAGCTGACCCCGCGCAGGGCGTACACCTGGTGCTCGCCGAGCGTGTATGTCTTGTGGATGTCTTCCAATTCGATGAGGGCCATGCTATCTCTTCACTATGCCTACCGGAAGCCACCCGGCGGCGGACCGCCTGGCCCACCACCGAAGGGAATGCCCAACTGGCCCTGCCCGCCCGTGGTACCTGAGCGTGTGGCTGTGGAAACGATCACCTTGTCCCCTTCTTGGAGCCCGTCCAGGATCTCGGTGGACTGCCCGTCCGTGGAGCCGACGCGGACCGCCCGCTGCTCCGTCTTCCCATCCGGCAACGACACCGTGACGAAACGCTGCCCGCTCTGCGTGCGGATGGCCCGGTTCGGCACTACCAGGACGTTCTCCTTGCTTTCCGTAATGATGCTGGCGACGGTGGTCAGGCCCTCGCGCAGCGTCACGCCGGGCGGGGTAGAGACGCTGATGGTGATTCCGTAGGTGACAACGCCCTGGGTCCTCGTGGCAAGCACGTCCACCTTGCTGACCTGCCCGCGTAGCCCTGCGGCAGGCCGTCCCGCCTGGCCGCCTGCACGCTGGCCTAGCCCTCCGGGAGCGGCGGCG
The DNA here is from genome assembly GCA_016190545.1 of Chloroflexota bacterium. The sequence continues at coordinate 398 of JACPQI010000101.1, read as the reverse complement.
GTGCCCACAGGAGCAGGCGTCTGCCCGGAGCTTGGCGTCCCAGTCGCCTGTGGCGTCGCTGCGGGTGTGCCATCTGTCTGTTGCCCTTGCCGACCGCCGGCGAAAGGTGGCCGCCCGCTCGGTGCGCCACCCGGCCCAGGGCCCTGTCCTGGGACGAAGCCGCTGGGGGGCTGGCCGCCAAAGGCCCCACGTCCTTGGGGTGGGGTGGCGCCCGACCCCTGGCCCGCGCCTGCACCCTGGAGCGCGCCAAGCAAGGCGCTCAGGTCCTCTTGCGATAGCCCTTGCAGTGATTCCAAAGAGAGCCGTACCTCTTGGCCCACTCGCACCTTAAGCACATCGATCTCGTCTACGGTCGTGCGTATTTCCAATTGCGCTGGGTCCACCACCAAAGCGATGAG
>JACPQI010000102.1 GCA_016190545.1 Chloroflexota bacterium | reverse complement strand
GGTGGGACTCGAACCCACAACCCCCTGCTTAGAAGGCAGATGCTCTATCCGGTTGAGCTACGGGGACGAGCGCGCCTGGACGCTCCCTATTGTAGCATCTGCTCTTGAGTCATTCCGCGGAATCCGCACTGCCGATTTGGGGACGCGGCAGAGCGCAACCCTCGTAGTGCGAAACGCCTAGCAGGTCGTAACTTGACGTAACGACGAACGCTTGAGGCGCACCCCCATAGCGGGGCACCCCGTTGTGAGGACACTACGTGAAAGACTGGCGGGGAGTGTATCGGCTATGGGGCCGCTTTCTTCTCTTTCCCACTGCTGATCCTGCAGCACGGCATGACCTTGTGGATCAGCTTAAGGACCGGAACCTTTCGCAGCAGCCAGCCGGGGCAGGTGGAGTCATGGACACGCCACATGAACCCCTTCTTCGCCGGCGCTTTCCCTGCCTGTGCCTGCATACCCTTACCTCCTTCTGAGTGTTCTTCGGGTTGGCGGTATCATAGGCCCCTATACGCCGGTTGTCAACAGGGCGCAGGGGATAGCGTTGGGCTATGCCTTGGGAGCAGCCGCGCCTCTGCTGCGGCGCCGCGCCGCCTCGATGCGCCCCAGGGACGCGAACACCTCTTGGACCTCTTCCGGCGTCATAGCGTCCAGATCGTCAGAGGTGATGCTGATGAGGAACTCGATCATCGTTTTTCGAGCGACGTCGGCGGGGCGCTGGCTGAAGGAGGGCTCGGCGGCGGGCGCGGGTGGTGCCGCTGGTTCGACAGGTAAAGAGGAGGCCGGGGCAGGTGCGGCGCCGCCTATTGGCGTGGCGCTGAGGTAAGTATTGGGGCCCGACTCCTGGAGCAGGCAGGCCTCCCGGGCGGACGACAGCAGGATCTTGGCCGCCTCCTCGGCGCGCGAGGCGATGACGCCGAACTCGTGCTCCAGGATGTTCTTGAAGCTCTCCATGGCTGGAAGGGGCCGCCCTGCGAACTTCTGCATGGCTTGCTTGAACAGCGGCACCTCTTGAAAGGCCTCGTGAAGGGCTTGCGTCCGGTCATGGGGCGATCGGGGCCGTAGCGCGCGCCTCGCCCGCTCCGTCGTCGCCCAGCCCTCGGCCTCTTGGGCCAAGAGGCCGAAGAGGCGTCCTGCCCTCAGCTTGGCCTGGAAGAAGCCGGAGGTGATGGAGGAGCCTAGCTCCTGGGCGATGGACTGGGCCGAAAGGCGACCGGCGCCGCGCGAGTCTATGAGCCCGGCAAGCTGAAGAGCGTCGCGCAGGTCGTACCACGGGTAGGCAATATGCGATTTCGGTTTGGACGCTCCCTTACGCGACGAGGAGATAACCCCGGATTCCACATCGGATACCGTGTTGACCATTTGGCAACTCCCGCAACATGTTTGGAAATATAATAGACATTTATCCAGACAAAAGTCAAGATATTTCCCGAGGAGTTGGCCGGGATTTTACGTGAGCATAGATAGATTGTATGGATGTTTTCTACGCCGGGATAGCCCGATAGACAAACGCGGACAATACTGGATACCGGACAAAAGTGGATAAAAATGGACAAGTCATTTGTGGGGAAAACTTTTGAAAATATTCTAAAAATAAGTATTGACAGCTATTGGTAGCCCTTGGTATGATGTGGGCACTTCAGTCGAGGAGGAAGTAAGAGTCATGAGAAAGACCAGGCTGATGAAGCAAGTCGAAGAGCGCTACCAGCGCCCCTTGGAGCAGCTTCTGCCCCAGATGTACAACGAGCGGGGGCTGCCGGCCATGGCGGAGGAGCTGGGTGTGAGCAAGGGGACACTGTGGTACTGGCTCCTCAAGTTCGGCATCAGCGTACGCCGGGTTGCCGTCTCCCCGAACGAGGAGCTGCAGGTCGTCCGCCGCAACGCCAGCTAGTCATCACCCGTAGCATACTGACAACAAGAATCCTATTCCTTGCCTGCGTAGAGAGGCCTCACCCGAAAGGTGAGGCCTCTCTATTTATGAGCGCTGCGATGAACCCCGCGCCCAGGCCGTTATCGATGTTCACCACGGCGATGCCCAGCGAGCAGGAGTTGAGCATGGTGAGGAGCGCTGACACGCCTCCGAAAGAAGCGCCGTAGCCGTTGCTCACCGGCACGCCGATGACAGGCGCCTTGACCAACCCGCTCACCAGCGTTGGCAACACCCCGTCCATCCCGGCAACCGCCACGATAACTCGCGCGGAGCGCAGCGCCGCCAGGTGGTCCAGCAGCCGGTGGACGCCTGCCGCTCCCACGTCGTAGACCTTCTCCACCTCGTTCCCCATGAGTTCGGCGATGAGCGCCGCTTCCTCGGCGACCGGGATGTCTGAGGTACCCCCTGTGATGACGACGATGCCGGGTCGCTTCGGCTTGGTCGCTCGCGGCGCGTAGACGATGGCCCTGGCGTCGCGGTGATAGCGGGCGTCGCGGACTGCTTTCTTCACCGCCCGAAAGGCGGCGGGGTCAGCGCGACTGATAAGGAAAGGGCCGCCTTTCTTCGCCAGGGCCGTGGCGATGGCAGCAAGCTGCTCCGGGCTTTTTCCTTTGCCCAACACCACTTCCGGGAAGCCCTTGCGCAGGACGCGATGGTGGTCCAGCTTGGCGAATCCCAGGTCTTGGTACGGGAGGTCCTTCAGCAGATCGAGGGCCTGGGTAGGCGTCACCCGGCCCTGGCGGACCTGCTGGAGGAGTTTGAGCAACACAGCGGTGTCTATGGCGGTCACCTTCGGGACCTAGCGTTGTATGATAGCACGGCGTTTGTGGAGGAAGCGACTGGCCCCTAGGGCGATGGCCAGCGCTACCAGCGCGCATCCAATACCCAGCCACACCGCATCGTGGACGCCGCCGATGAGTCCACGGCTCGCCGCTTCGACTGCCGGAATACCCTGGTCGACGAGGATGCGCGTATGGCGCGCCTCCCGCGCCGCAAAGACGGCGCCCGCTCCCGCCAGGCCGATGGCGATGCCCATCTGTCGCCCCGTGGTGACCGATGCGTTGGCGGTGCCGATCCGCTCCGCCGGCAGGCTCTTCATGAGCGTCGCCGCGCTCGCCGTATCGAACAGCCCGTGGCCGACGCCGAGCAGAGCGATGGGCCACAGGATAGCTGAGGCCGATGACCCTTCGCCCAAGAGCCGAAACCCCATGAGGCCGGCGAACATGGTCGCCGCCCCCACAACGATGAGAAAGAAGGGGTTCATGCGGTCGGTCAGGTAGCCGGAGAAGGGCGAAGCCAGAGTAAAGCCGATGGGGAAGGCCATCATAAGAAGACCTGCATGCAATGAGGAGTAGCCACGCCCGTCCACCAGGTAGAACGGCGTGAGAAGGTTGAAGGTCGCGTAAACAGTGTACATAAGAATTAGGATGAGGAAGGCAGCGGAGAGGGTGCGGTCCCGGAACATAGCAAGGCTGATAACCGGCGAAAGGGAGCGTCGCTCCACCTGGAGAAACACGGGGAAGAGGGCTGCGCTGGAAGCGAGGAGCGCAAGAATTGCCGGGGAGGTGACGCCCCAGGCCTGCATCCGGTTGACGCCGAGCAATGCACAGCCCAGCACGAAGAGGAGGAGAATGGCCCCTGGGGTATCGAAGACCAATCTTCTACCTGGAGTACGGGGCATGAGAGCAGGCAGGCGGCGCACGTTCAGCGCCAGCGCCAAGCCCAAGAGCGTCCAGGGAATGCGCACGTAGAACAGGGACTGCCAGCCCAGGCTGTCCACCAGCAGGCCGCCGAGGAAGGGGCCGGCAGAGAGGAAGAGGCCGGTGACGAGCGCCCATATGCCGATGGCCTTGCCTCGCTCTTCCTCGGGGAAGGCGGTGGATATGGTCGCCATGCTGTTGGCGTTCATGATGCCGTGGCCGATGCCCTGGACGACCTGGGCAGCGATGAGGGTGAGGATGTTGGGGGCGAAGACGGACCCGGTCAGGGCTACCAGGAACAGGGTGAAACCGGAGGCCAGTACCCGGCCCCGTCCATAGAGGTCGCCCAGGCGGCCCAGGGTGAAGAGGAGGCCCACCATGAGGACTTGCGGCCCCACCGTGAGCCAGAGCACGGTGGAGGCGTTTGTGTGAAAGGCAGAGGCGATCTTGGGATAGGAGACGTAGAGGATGCTGGCGTTGGTGGCGGACATGGACGCGGCCAGCAGGGCGGCGGTGATGATTTTCCAGCGGTGTCCGGGATCCATGACCGCTGGCGCAGTCTTCGACTGTAACACTACATCGCCTCTACGTCTGCTGCGTCAACAGACGCGCGCGACCGTGAAGACTACTTCGTGGCGACAAGCTGGATGAGGGCCCCGCGCGCTGAGGCGGGGTCGACGAAGACCTCCGTGGCGCCGTTGGCGCGCTTTTCATGTATGAGCTTGGCGCCCCGCTTCTTGAGGTCCTCCTGCGCCGGGGCCATGCTGTCCACAGCCAGGCCCAGGATGTAGATTCCCTCTCCCTTCTGGGCGATGAACGTGCCAACCGGGCTGTTCTCGCTGAGGGGTTCAGAGAGGATGTAGCCGACGTTGGAGAGTTGGATGCGGGTCTCACGGGCCTGGCGTTCGTTGTTCACGTAGACGGGGCCGGCCTTGGCGCTGAACTTCTCCTCGTAGAGCTTCACGCTTTCCTCAAGGCTCTTGGTCGCGATGACGACGTGGGCGATGTGAGTGAACATCGGTCTTGCCTCTCGTGTTCTGTTTTTAAACCCAAGCGATTATAGCCGCTGCATGGCGGGCTTGTCGAACGCCAGAATGCGGGCCGTTGGGCCTGAGGATCTTGGCGAGGGTGTTTTCTTGACAAGCCCAGCCATGACCCCTACTATCAGGGTTACATTCAAGAACTCATCCCGAAATTCTGCCTTGGGAGAGTGCCCCGATGACATCGGGGCCAGGGGGAGGGGGTGAGGGTTTTCGGGACAGCTTCGCGGTAGGCCAGAATGCGGCCACGGCGCAAAGTTGAAGCCAGTGGGGTGTTTCCATGCTGATAGGCCTTGATGACACGCTGCATCACCAGTTGCCCATCGCCTTCGGTGATGTCGGCCCCAGCGACCACCGGTTCTACGACCGCTATTTGTTCGCGCTGTTCGCCAACAACGGCGAGGTGATGGTGGCTGCCACCATGGGCGTCTACAAGAACATGAACGTCCTGGACGGCGGGGTCTCGATAGTAGATACAGCCGCAGCCAGGCAGTACAACGTGCGGGTCTCTCGCCAGCTCCGCCCTGACATGGACTCCATGGGAGCGGGCCCCTTGCGCTGTGAGCTTGTAGAGCCTTTGAAGCGCCACCGCCTGACGCTGGGGGAGAACGACTACGGCGTCAGCTTCGAGCTGGAATTCGAAGCGCTAGCCCCGCCGCACGAGGAAGCGCATTACTATCACCGGCGGGACGGGCGGGTGCTCATGGACATCCATCGCTTCGACCAGGTAGGACGGGTCTCCGGCTGGGTGAAGGTGGGGAAGAAGACCTACCGGGCGACGAAAGAGACGTGGATGAGCGCCCGCGATCACTCCTGGGGGATCCGCCGCCGTACTGGCGGGTCCGAGCCTGTCACCTCGGAGCAGCCCCCTCCCAAAAGCGGGCTATTCAATTGGTCGGTCTATCAGCTAGGTGACTACTCTTGCTATTTCCAGGTCACCGAGGGCGGTGCCGGTGGCCACCGGCACCCTCTCGACGGCTCCATTCATATCGTTTCAGGTGACCGGCCTCGGCAACTCCGTATCACGCACGTCCAGCACCAGGTGGAGTGTTACGCGGGCAGCCGCCGCATCAAGCAGGGAACTTACGTTCTCACGGATGAAGAGGGACGCAAGAGGCAGATTACGGTAACTCGGCTCAAGGACCCCTTCGGGTACGTGGTGCCTGGCTATGGCTACGGCGGCTTTCATGACGGCAAGGGCCTCGGCGTGTATCGCGGCAGGCTGCTGGTGGAAGGCGAGGCCAGGGATGTATCGGACTTCGCGACAGTCCGCGATCTCCAGGGCAATCCCCTGGACCTGCCGAGGGAGACGGAAGGGTGGCCGGTTCGTGTGGAGG
>JACPQI010000097.1 GCA_016190545.1 Chloroflexota bacterium | reverse complement strand
GTGGATGTGCTGCGCTTCACGGTGTTCCAGGACGCGGGCAAGGCCGCTCACCCCAGCTATGTGGAGGGCCAGATGCAGGGCGGCGCCGTCCAGGGCATCGGCTGGGCGCTGAACGAGGAGTATGTCTTCAACCCGGACGGAAGCATGGCTAACCCTACCTTTCTGGACTACCGCATGCCTACCGCCCTCGACCTGCCGATGATCGATACAGTCATCGTAGAGGTGCCGAACCCGGGCCATCCCTTCGGCCTGCGTGGTGTGGGCGAGGTCTCCATCGTGCCGCCGCTGGCCGCCATCGCCAACGCCGTCACCCGGGCCACCGGCGTACGCATGACCGAGTTGCCCCTTTCCCCTGGCAACGTGCTGGAGGCCCTGGAGCGCGTGGGGAAGCCCTAGTTCCTGGGAGCGGGTCTCTCACCGTGGAGCACCGTCCGTTTACCCGGCAGTCGCCGCTTATCTGCGTACCTGACGCGGTGACGCCGGCTGCCATCACCTTCGGCCCGCTCCAGCGTGTCCTCACCGAGGGGCCGACGCCGCTGCTCAAAGAGCTGGAGGTCTACACCTCAGACCCGCCAGGCCCGCCTGGCTACAGCGTGGAGCAGGAAGTCGAGGGGCTGCTCTGCTTCGCCGACAACGCCGGGGCGCGACGGTTCCACCTCTTTGGCTCCTCCTTTGGCGCCTACATCTGCCTGGCTTTCATCGTCTCTTACCCGGAGCGAGTGCGCAGCCTCGCCCTGATAGAGCCGGCCTCCATCAACGAGCACTCGGAGACGCCGGAAGGAAGAGAGCACCGGCTCAGGGTGGAGCGGTGCATGGAGTTGCCGGAGCAGGACCGCCTGCCCGCCATGCTTCCATTCCTCCTTCGCCGGCCTGACGCGGTGCCCCCGGTGGCCGACCCGCCGCCGTGGATGACGGTGCGCGGCCTGGGCATGAAAGCCATCATCCAGGCGGAGAAGCGTTATAAGCTAGACCGACCTCGTCTGTCCCGTTTCCGCAAGCCGGTGTACCTGGCCCTGGGAAGCGAGAGCCACCCTAGCTTTGCTGAGCTTATCGATGATCTGGCCCGCCGTTTCCCCAACGCCGTTGTGGAGGTGTACGAGGGCCGCAGCCATCTGGACCCGCCGCACCGGGCGGAGCCGGAGCGGTTCGCCGAGGCGTTGCGCCGATTGTGGGCGGAAGCGGAGGCGAAGGGCTAGGGGAGCATGACAAAAGAGAGCGCCGTGGCAACCTAGGCTGCCACGGCGCTTATCCGGTCAAAGGCTGCTTGTGCGACGGCTACTTGGGCGTCACCGTCTCCAGGGCCAGGCTCACACCGGCGGCGGGAATGGCCTGCCACCCGGCGATGTTGCTGCCTGCGCCGACGAGGGCCGGCGAGACGACGATGGGAATGACCACGTACTCGGAACGCGCCATCTCGGATATCCCGCGAAGGAGCTGAATGCGCTTCTGCTCGTCAAGCTCCGCAACCGCCTGGTCGAGCAAAGCGTCCATCTCCGGGCGTTGCAATAGGAGGAGGGTGCCCTTGGAATGCACCTGTGACCGCATGGGGCCAAGGGGAGAGGGCGAGGCGGTGACCCACAACGGGCTGGCCTGCCCCATCAAGTCTATGCCCTGAGGTCTGGCTCGGTAGAACCCTGCCACAGAATCGACCGGGATGATCTCCGGTCGCAGGCCAATCTGGCTCCAGTATCCGGCGGAAGCCTCTGCGACACGTGGCGCCCAGGGCACTGCGGCTGTGGAGAAGCTGTAGACGCGGAAGGAGAAGCCCCGCGCATAGCCCGCCTGTGTCAGCAGCTCCTTGGCACGGTTGGGGTTGAACTCCTGGGGCTTCCAGGAAGGATCGTAGCCCATGCCACTGGGGGTGATAAAGCTGTCGTTCGCTACCTTGGCCAGGCCTCGGAAGATAGTCTCCACTATCTCGGGGACGTTGAGGGCCAGGGCCAGGGCTTCGCGGACCGGCTTCTTCGCCAGGGGAAGGTCTTTGATTCTGGCGTCGTCCGCGCCCCACAGAAGCATGCTGCCTATGGTGCCGCCTTGGATGGCCAGAACGGAGAACTCGGGGTTGCTCATCAGCCCCGCAGCGGTGTCGAAGGATCCCAACGCCGCCAGGTCTACGGCCTTGGTCCGTAGCATGGCTACGCGGGTGCTTTCCTCAGGCACGGCTAAGATTTCCAGCTCCTTGAACTTGGGCGTCTGCCGGTAGGCGTGGGCGGTGGGGACCGCTTCGAACAGGAAGCGGACGCCGAGGTCATGGCGGAGGAAGCGCCAGGGGCCACTGCCGATGGGTTTCTCGTCAAACCCATTATCGCCCACCTGCTGCATATAGGCTTTGGGAGCCACCGCCCCTTCTGTGCCGGTCAGCACGCTGGCGTCCATGGCCATCAACGGCCACGGCTTCTTCAGGTTCACGCGGACGGCGGTGGGAGAAACAATGTCCACGGACTGGATCTGGGCGACCCAGGAGGCGGAGAAGGTGGCGTGCTGCGCGTCGGAATTGTCTTGCAAGAGTTTCTCGATGCTGAACTTCACGTCGTCGGCGGTAAGCGGGTCGCCGTTGTGGAAACGCATGCCCTGGCGCACGGTGTAGGTCCAGCTCAAGGCATCGCTGGCAAAGTCCCAGCGGGTGGCAATGCCGGGGGCCAAGGAGCCGTCTGTCCCGGCCCATACCAGCCAGTCGTAGAGACCGCCCATATAACCAGAGAGGGTGGCAGCCTTGCCGTGGGAGGGCCGGACCTGCTCGTTGTCAAAGGTGGGGATAGCCATGCGCAGCCTGCCGGCGGGCGCTGCAGGAGCGCTGGTGGGCCGTGCTGCTGGCGTGGCGGTAGCTTGGGCTACTGTGGGGGCGGGGGTCGGGGACGGCCGGGCCACGGTCGTGCCGACAGCGGTCGCGGTGGGTCTGGCTGGCGCTGTCGTAGCAGTCGCCGCCGGGCGGGCAGTGGGCGTGGCCGTCTCTCCGCCGCCGCACGCCGCAGCCGCGAGCCCCACGATAATGGCGCTGCCAATACCAATAAGTGTCAGCCTGTGCATCTTGTTCCTCCCCTTCAAGTGCTGCAATGTGAAGTGTCTGCTCTATGGCGCATAGGGTGCCGCCAGAGACGCCAACGACAACGGGCGTACTATAACACGGCGTTAGGTGGGTGTCAACGAAAGCGGCAATTAGGTACTTGACACACCAAGACAAATGTGCTATGCTTCTATCTAGTCAGATAGGAGTTCATAGCTATGACTACACCACGAGTCACCTTCCAGGAAGTTCTCAAATGGAGTGATGAGGAATGCCGCTCCTACCTAGAGAAGATGCGGTGGCCGGACGGCCCCAAGTGTCCCAAGTGTGGGGTCACGGAGCATTACCGGCTCACCCGCCACAGCCAGACCAAGAACGCCGTCACCACGCTCTACCGCTGTAAGGCGTGCAAGCGCCAGTACACGGCCACGGTAGGCACCATCTTTGAGGACAGCCATATCCCCCTGAGCAAGTGGTTTGCGGCGATATACCTCATGTGCGCTTCCAAGAAGGGCATGAGCGCCCACCAGATTCACCGCCAACTGCACATCGCCTACAAGAGCGCATGGTTCATGTGCCATCGGATCAGGGAAGCGATGAAGGACAAGGCGCTCCCCATATTGGCCGGTACTGTCGAGGCCGATGAAACCTACATCTACCCCAAGCGGAAGCGCGGCCATCCCATCTATCACGAACAGGTAAAAGACGAAAAACAGATGGGCTTGCGCCCCAAGAATCACAAGGACTGGCGCGAGGGCAAGACAACCGTGTTCGGGATGCTGGAGCGCGGCGGTTCGGTCCGCACGATGGTTGTACCGAAGGCTACGGCTAGAGAGTTGCGCCCCTTGCTTATGGGCTACATTGACCAAGGGAACGCCCGACTGATGACGGATGGGCATCCTGCGTACAGACTCATACACCACAAGCTACCGCATGGAATCATCGACCATGAGATTTCGTATGTCGATGGGGACATCCACACCCAGGGCATCGACAACTACTGGTCGCTGCTAAAACGTGGCCTCGTGGGGACGTTCCACCACGTTGACCAGCAGTATTTGCCGGAATACCTGAGCGAGTTCGAGTTCAGGTTCAATCGCCGGAAGATTTCGGATGAGACTCGCTTTGCGGCTTTGATGGGCCAGACTCGCGGGCGGGTGACGTGGTTTTGCGAGAAGCCTTTGGCCGAGAACCCTCACGCTTAGGGGCCTTGGCTAGCTCGGCGATAGCTTGCTCGAAGGAAAGAGGGGCCAACGAGACCGTCGTATCATCATGCCGCCGTTTCTTTCTTTGTATCCCGCCCATCAGTGGCTTCCTTATCCCTCATTGCTATTGTAGCATGGCGTGATTCCGCAGCAACAAAGTTCTGCAACGCTTGCTCTTTGGTTTCTCCGAAGACAGCCCAGCCCTTTCCGACAGCGGCCCATCCGCCCTTGATTCCAACTAATTTGGGTTGCATTTCTTGCCCCCTTTGACGAGGTTTCAGTAAGAAGAATGGCCGGTTTGGATATTGATTGCAAATGCTTCGCCAAATTGGTTCGTGACGGACTTGCAATATAGCGCTGGTGGCATTATAATTTTGATGTCATGAACTCTCGGCGCGTGATGTTGCCGGATGGAGGGCAAGATGACCACAGGGAGACCGATAGGGGAGAATTTTGCAGCGTACGCTCCCGCAAAGGCAGTCCTTGATGTGATCAAGCGGTATAGAGAAAGAGGACTTCCAGAGCCTTTGACTCTCGACGCTTTGGAGCAAATTGGGGTCTCGAATACTATGACAAGTCCTTGCTTGAAAGCGTTGAGATTCTTAGGGCTAATCGATGAAGGCGGCAATCGCACCGAAGTCTTTGAGCGTCTGAGGCGTGCTTCTACAGAGGAGTACCCCCAAACACTAGCGGAAATCGTCCGGAATGCATATCTCCCCGTCTTCTCCATTGTTGATCCCGCCCAAGATGGGGATATAGCGATTGCGGATGCCTTTCGCCGCTATGATCCCGCCAATCAGAGAAACAAGATGATCCGCCTTTTCTTAGGTCTCTGTGAAGAAGCACAAATAATCCCACCTAGGACAGGGAAGCGCCGCGTGGCTGCCCAACGACCAACACCACGTCCTAAACCTAGTAAGCCCATCCCTAGGGTCACAACCTCGCAATCCGACAAAGAAGAGCCATCTCGGACTGAGAATGAACCGGACGCTGCCCCTGATTACAGGCTGATCTCGGCGGTCATTCAACAACTGCCGCGAAATGGGAAATGGACATCGGACAAGCGAAAGAAGTGGGTGGACACCATGACGGCAGCCGTTGACCTTCTTTTTGAAGTGACAAACGCCGAACAACCACAAGAGACACCCCAAGCCGTTTCTCAGGCATAGAGGTGCCTGTACGGGATAACAAGGGCGCTGGAGAGCCTCATAGTCTTGCCGGACCAAAACTCTCCAGCGCCGAAAGGACTTGGACGCGATGCTACTCGCATCTTGTCCCTTGGTGGAACAAGGGGCCGCTAGAACCGGCCCGTTGTTCGCACCTCTTATCATATCATAGGCAGGCTTCCGCCTGGGAGCCTGCCATCTTTTCCACTTCAAAAACTATTGGGAGTAGAACACATGCCTATCACTGGTGACATGTACGCATTCAACCAACAAAACGTTGATGGTTCTCCTGATGCTCATGGCGTGTACGCTCTGTACGACAGCAACCAGGCTTTGATTTACATAGGGCGTGCCGATGGGGTTGGAGTCACTATCCGAAGTCGGCTTCAGTCTCATTTGAGGGGAGATGAAGGCCGATGCACACAAAGCGCCGCATACTATAGGCGCGAGAGCACCGAAGCGGCTCGGTCTAGAGAAGTAGCACTTCTCGAAGAGTACAAAGGGGCGCACTTCGGTCGTCTACCCTCTTGTAATGAGCGCGTAGGCTAGACTTCTCGAAGCCAAGATGGGGGACAGAGGCGACTAAGGGCAACACCGGCTCCCGCCTCTGCCCCTGTCTTGTCAAAGATGATTTCTCGATTTCCGAAGGGGAAGCCCCCAAATAACCTTAATCGGAAAGTGCCGTCTGGAGCAACGGCGAATTGTATTGTCAACCCACTCACAGGGTCTTCCACAATCTGCTCTCTGATTGCCCATTCCTTTGCATCAGGTTTCAGCGCCACGGTATTTTTCCTATGTATGGTGTGTCATCGGGATAACTGCCACGAAAGCTGACAACGGGCCTTATCGGCGGGTCCGGAACGGCTCCTTGATTTCGATGGTGTGCTCTCGCTGGGCGCCCACCGAAATCAGCTCCACGCGACACCCCGCCAGCTTTTCGATGCGCTTGATATAGGCCCGCGCGGCGCGGGGCAGCTCTTTGGTGGTGCGTGCCTGGCTCGTATCCACTTGCCAGCCGGGCAGTTCCTCATATACCGGCAGACAGCGTTCCAGCATGTAGGCGGAGGTGGGGAAGTCCTGGATGACCTGTCCCTCCATGCGGTAGGCGGTGCAGATCTTGACCGCCGGGAGGATGTCCAGCACATCCAGGCGGGTGAGGGCGATGGCATTAAACCCGTTTACCTGCACGCTGTAACGGGCCGCCACCGCATCGAACCAGCCGCAGCGCCGGGGACGGCCCGTGGTAGCGCCGAATTCGCCCGCGCGATTGCGGATCTGGTCGCCTAGCGCGTCCTTGAGCTCCGTGGGCATGGGCCCGGCGCCCACCCGTGTGTTGTAGGCCTTGAACACGCCCATGTTCGTATCGATCTTCCTGGGGGCCATGCCCGCGCCGGTGAAGATGCCCGCCGCCGTCGTGGTGGAGGAGGTGACGTAGGGGTAGGAGCCGAAGTCCAGGTCCAGCAATGTACCTTGCGCCCCCTCGAACAGCACCTTGCGGTCCGCTTGCAGCGCTTCTCGCAGAAGAGGCTCCGTGTAGGTGATGAAAGGCGCTAGGCGTTCGCCGTACTCGCACAGCTTCCGGTAGACCTCGTCCGCCGAGAGCGGTTGCGCCTTGTAGGCGTTGGTC
>JACPQI010000096.1 GCA_016190545.1 Chloroflexota bacterium | reverse complement strand
GGGATCGCGCTCCTGGGCCGGCCACGTCCCCTCCTACGACGCCACCGCAGTCCATCGGCTCAAGGAGGCGGGCGCCGTCATCCTGGGCAAGACCCACACCACCGAGTTCGCCTGCTATGATCCCCCTCCCACGCGCAACCCGTGGAATACGGCCCACACGCCGGGCGGCTCCAGCAGCGGCTCAGGGGCGGCGGTGGCGGTGGGCATGTGCCTGGCGGCCCTCGGCACCCAGACGGGCGGCTCCACCCTGCGCCCTGCGGCCTACAACGGCGTGGTGGGCCTCAAGCCACAGCTAGGCCGAGTAAGTACCTTCGGCCTGGTGCCGGTCAGTTGGGCCTTTGACCATGTGGGCATCCTGGCCCGCACCGTGGAGGATGCCGCCATCGTGCTCCAGGCCATCGCAGGCCCCGATCCTCAGGACCCTTACACCTTCGATGAGCCGGCGCCGGACTACCGCGCTTCCGTTGAAAGTCAACGGAAGCCCCCCTCCATAGGTCTTGTGCGGGACTACTTCTTCGAGCGGGCAAGCGACGAGATGCGCCAGCACACGGAGGCGGTGGTCGAACGGCTGCGCCGGGCCGGGGCTGTCGTGCGCGACATTACGCTTCCACCCAGCTTTCACAGCGTCCCGGACGCCCACATGACGCTGCTCTTCGCCGACTGCGCCGCCTATCACGAAGAGATGTTCGCGGCGCGGAAAGAGCTATACGGCCCCGGTATACGAAGCATGATTGAAAAGGGATTGACCATACCGGCCACCGCCTATGCACGGGCGCTGCACGTCCGCGCCCAGGCCTGCGCCGACATGGCCTCAGTCGTACGTGAAGTGGACGCGCTGCTGACTCCCGGCGCCACAGGGCCTGCGCCCAAGGGCCTGACCTCAACAGGCGATGCAGTGATGCAAATGCCCTGGTCTCACGTTGGTTACCCGGCGGTTAGCCTACCTTCTGGACGTAGCCGCGAGGGCTTGCCGCTGGCCGTGCAACTCGTGGGGCAGCCGCGCGGAGAGACCCGGTTGTTCGCCGTGGCGCGGTGGTGCGAGAGCGCTCTTGACGTACGGCTACAACCGCCCCTGGAGTCGCTCCACTAGACTGGCGTTCTCACGACTAAGCCGTCCGACGCCACTCGTACCACCAGACCTGGCCGATCTCGTTGAAGCTGGAGCTGTGGTACAGACGGACAGCGCTGGTGTTGTCTTCGTCCACGGTCAGGTCGACACAGGCGACACCCTGCTCTTTCAGATAGCTCACGCCGGCAGCCAGGGCTGCCCTGCCGAAGCCCAAACCTCGGTACCGTGGATGAACGCCAATCATCCATACCACGCCGCGCCTGGACTCGCCCACGCCCAGGATACCGGTCCAGCAGTAAGCCACGGGTACATCGTCCCGCACCACCAGCCGTGCGCCCTCGTGGGAGCAGCCGGTCATCCGCAGCCGGTAGGCTATTTCGTCCACTGTGTTCGGATTGAACCCCCAGCTTTTGCTGAAGGCGGCGTTCTGGAGCTCGGTCAGCGCCGCTTCCTCGCCTTGCCTCAGCGCTCGGTATGCCACCCCCCAGCCAAGCGCGGGCAGGACCAGGCGACCAAGGTCAGCGAGCCGCAGGACGCGCTGGACGTGAGAGCGTATGAAGCCGTAACCGACCAGCAGCCGCTGTGAGGAAAGGGACTCTGGCCCGACGGCGACGTGGAGCACAGAGGCGCCCAGGTAATAGGCCTTGCTCATAGCGGCCTGGAGCAGCATCCGGCCCACTCCTTGCCGGCGGTACTTGGGGTGCACCACACCGGTGGCGACGGTGCGGCCGATGGGCAGCTCGCGCACGAACTGAATCCAGCCGATCACCCAGCCGCCCAGGTCGGCGACCAGAAAGTCCTCCTCCGGCCGCAGGTTGGGCTGGCCCAGCCATTCCCGCAGCCCGGATACCGTGCAAATATAGCCGGCCTTGTCCTGGGCCTCCGCCTCCGCCAGCATCCAGGCCACCTGCTCCAGGTCCGCCCAGCGGAAGGCGCGCACCGTGGCTATGTACGGTTGCACCATAGGCTCTCAGCGTATAGAATTCATATCTTGTTTGCAAGTGCCGCCTTCATAACGGCGGCCTGCCGGGAAGGGAGAGCGATGGCGGAAGAGTATCCTAAGGTAGCCCTAGTCTGCACGCCGCACCCGGACGATGCCGAGATCGGCGCGGGCGGCACCCTGGCCAAGTGGATCAAGCACGGCGCCCACGTGGTGCTGGTCGTCTGCACCAACGGCGATAAGGGCAGCGCCGACCCGGCCATGGCCTCCGACCGCCTGGCCCAAGTCCGCAAGCAGGAGCAAGAGGAAGCGGCGAGGGCCTTGGGCATCAAGGAGGTGGTCTTCCTCGGCTACCCGGACGGCTTCATCGAGGACAATGCTGAGACGCGGGGACGCATCGTGCGGGAGATTCGGCGCGTCAAGCCGGACGTGCTGCTGACCACGGACCCGCACCGCCGCTCCTTCTACCTGCACCACGACCACCGCGTCACCGGGCAGCTTGCCTTGGACGCCGTCTTCCCCTACGCCCGCGACCACCTCTTCTACCAGGAGCACCTGCGGGAGGGCCTGGCCCCGCACAAGGTGGCCGAGGTCTACTTGTGGGGCACCGACCAGCCCGACACCTACGTGGACGTGAGCGAGACCCTGGAAACCAAGATCAAGGCCCTGCTGCACCACAAGAGCCAGGTGAGCAACCCGGACCGCGACCCGGCGGCGTTCCTGCGCAATTGGGCCGAGGAGAACGGGAAGAAGGCCGGCGTCAAGTACGCCGAGGCCTTCCGCCGCATCCAGATCCGCCGCTAGCCCCTCCGGTCACGCCCCAGAAGCTCAGTCGTTACGGCAACAGGTTGCCGTGGGTGGCCGGACTCGTCAGGATGATGGTGAGCAGAAGGGTAGCCAGCGCTATCACCACCCCCATGGCCGCAATGGGCACCAGGCTGCTGGCCAGGCCGCCAGTCTTTGACCTGACCCCTGCTCGTTCTTGAACGGCGACCGATTTCATAGCCATCTTGGTGTTCTCCTTCCTGTAGATGTCAGCCCAGCGTTACGGCTCCCGCGAGATGCGGTAGACCTGTGTGACTACGAAGAGGTAGGTGCCCCAGATGACGAGAATGAGGACGCTCAGTGCTAAAGCCGCCACTGGCGGAACGCGAAAGCCCGGAGCGCCACCAAAGGACGTCCCCTTAGGCCCGAGTTGAGGGAGGCTAAGGCCGCCTTCCACCTCATAGATACGAGAGGCCCCCAGCAACTGGGCGTTCGAGGTCATTTCGCTGGCCTGATAGGCGCTATCCCCTGAAAAGCTGGCCATTATCTGCACGTCGCCGCGTTGAGCTGGCCTGTATTTGACCACGGCTACTCCGCTGCTATCGGTCATTGCTGCACCCACCTCCATCCATTCCTGGACGAAGAAGTCGGCGCTGGCCAGAAAGCGCACAGGCTCATCCGAGATCGGGCTGCCGGCAACATCGGTAAGAATCGCAGCTAGGGCAGTCTCCTTGCCTCGTACAAACTCGCCAGGGAAGTCCACCGCCAACCTGGTTGGCTGCGCCGTGATAGCCCCCGCCAGCGGTTGCACCATAAGCCGTCCGGACTGTAGGCGTTTGTGGCCCTCACAGAGCTTTACACATTGGAACAGGGCCTCTCCCTCCCTGCGGGCAGTGAAGGTCACCGTGCGTTGGGGATCGTCGGCGTCCACTATCCCCGCATCCACTGCAATGCGGCTAATGGCGATGCGGTGAGGGTTGTTCTTCCCATAGTCGGTATCGGCGTACACAAAGGTGATGGTCACCTGGTCACCCTGGTTAATGGCAAGGTGCGTCTCCCCCTTCATCTGGTGAACAGGCCCCTCCACTACCTTGAACCCGTTGCGGGAGACCTCCACGGTGAACCGCTTCTCTCCAGCCGACACCGAGGCCTCTGTGGACATGACAGGCATCTGCCTCTGAAGAGTCAGCGCCAAGGCCAGGGCCAGCGCCACCGCGCTTGTCCCAAGGAGGAGTTGTCTGCCTCTAGTCATTGGATATCTCCTCTGCCAGGGCCGGGCCTGGAGCGCGTCGTGGCTGAGGCGCCGCCACCTGCCTGGCCTTCTCCTCCTGCTCAGCCACCTCCCATATCGAGATAATAGGGAACAGCTTGGAGAAGGCAGCGAAGATGAGGAAGAACCCAGCGAATGCGCCAGCGGTAACGGACCACTCCACCCACGTAGGCTCGTAGCGGCCAAAGTCAAAGGGCATCAAAGGGACTTGGAGGGTGGGGATGACGATGACGAAACGCTTCAGCCACATGCCGATATTGACCAGGATAGCCGCCACGAGGATCCCGGGAATCGTGCGGGTCCTAGGATGAGCCACCATGAGACAGGGGAGAAGAGTGCCGCCAATGCTAAAGGCCCAAAACCAGGGGGCCTGGCTGCCTGTGATGAGCAGCTTCAACAGTTGCTTGTCGTTTTCTTCCAGTTTGTAGGCTACGGTAATGTACTCCGCCGCTGTGAAGTACATATAGATGACGCCCATGGCCAGCAGCAGGTAACCCAGATAAACGAAGTGCTTCTTGGTGATGTACGCCTCCAGGTGGTAGATACGGCGGAAGATGACCATGGCAATGAGGATGGAGGCGATGCCGGAGAAGATGGCGCCCACGACAAAGTACGGACCGAAGATGGTGCTGTTCCACCCTGGCCGCACCGTCATCCCGAAGATCCAGGAGACGCCGGTGTGGACGGACACCGCGATGGGAATGATGAGGATCGCCATGATGGCGATGGCCCGCTCCAGGCGGCGCTTTTGGGTGGGCGTCCCCGTCCAGCCCGCCGCGAGAAGGGTGTATAGCTTGCGCCGCCACGCAGATACCGAGGCTGGCAACTTATCCCGTAGCAGCGCCAAGTCCGGGATCATAGGCAGATAGAGGTAGATGAGGCTCCCGGTCAAGTAAGTGGTAATTGAAAGAAGGTCCCACAGAATGGGCGACTGGTAGCGTCCATAGACGATGAGGTTGAACATCCGCTCCGGTCGACCCAGGTCGGTGATGGGCATTACGGCGCCGATCATCAGGGCTACCACTGTGATGACCTCTGCCATCCGGGTGATGGGGGTCCGCCAGCCGGCGCCTGTGACCCGCAAGATGGCGGAGATGAGAGTCCCTGCGTGGCTGATACCAATGAAGAAGACAAAATTGACGATGTACAACCCCCACATCACCGTGTCCCGCATGCCCGTGACCTGAAGGCCATCGCGCAACTGGAAGCTGTAGGCGAAGAACCACCAGACAACGCCTACCCCCAGAACAACCATCGCCAGGACAAACCAGCGAGAGGTGCGCAGCAGGGGCTGCATCGCCGTTTTCTCTAGCGGTGTAAAGGACTCGGTAGGGTTGTTCATAGTATCGCTACCCTTTTACTGCTGCTTCTTCCACCAGCGGTTGGGCTTGAGCGGACGGCTGTCACCAGCCGACCGGTCGCGGGACTCGCCGTGGCCAGGGATGTACCATACCCTTGGACGGGTGCCTAACTCCTCTTTGTATCGAAAGGCGTTGTTCTCCGCCAGGAAGCGAGAGAGCTGCACCACCTCTACGCCGTTGGTGGCCACATCCTCTTCCAGGTCCCCGAAATAAAGGGCGTTCATCGGGCAGGCCTCCACGCAGGCAGGCAGTTTGCCTGCGCTGGCGCGATGGGCACAGAACATGCACTTGATGACAGTGCCGCGGATTGCTGGCACAGGATATTCTGGAGAGTAGGCGGCAAACCTGGCTTCCGGCGGCAGTTCGGGGTCGCCCCAGTTGAAGAAACGACGCTGATAGGGGCAGGCCGCCATACAGAAGCGACACCCTATGCACCGCTCGTGATTGATAAGAACGATCCCTTCCTCGTTGTGGTAGGTTGCGCCCACGGGACACACATTCACGCAGGGGGCGTTCTCGCACTGGTAACAGGGTGCGGGCATAAAGGTGGTCCCGCCGCCGGACAACTCCCGCTGGTAGACCTGGATCCACTTCTGCTCGTCAGGAACAAAGTGCTCTTGAATGCATCCCTGCGTGCACTGAGGCGGCTCATCAATCGTCACGCAGCCGTCGCACTTCCTCAGGTCCACCACCATCATCCACTGCCGAACCTTCCGCTGTGTCGCCGCGCTTGCAGCGCCACCCTTGGCAGCCGCAGCTTCTTCACGGTAGGTGGTCAGCTCTCCGGGGTTTGGTCGCCTGAAGAGGGGAGTCAGCAGGCCGGGGATGGTGGGGATGGCGACGAGACCGCCAGCCATCGCTGCCATCTTGAGGAACTTTCTCCTGCTGAGCCTTTCGCTCTTGTCCACTAAGTACCTCGCTTGATAGTGCTTCTACGGGAAGAGTTACTCCGTCCTACGATTCCACGATGAGAGTGGCCTTCTGACCCTGGTCGGTGTGCCCTTCGTAGCTGCACACCAACTGATATGTGCCAGGCTGCATCGGGGTGACCACCATGCTGCTCATGTGACCCGCCTCGGCGTCTACGTGCATGTCATGCATCTCAGCACCTTCGTCCCCGTGATGCTCCTCCTCACCCTCCATGTGCTCCTTCCCCATCTGCCGCATCCAGCCTGTCAACTCCTGGAGGTTCTCCTGCTTCTCCCCTTCCTGTCCCTTCAGATCTTTGAGAACTAGATCGTGGTCTTCCTGTCCCCAGTTCTGGAAGACGACCTTTAGCGGCTGGCCGGCCTTGGCTCGGATAATGGCCGGCTCAAACTTCCACTCGGAGGCCTTAATAACGACCTCCTTGACTTGGAGCTGCGCTACTGGGGTGGCAGGGACAGGCGTTGCTCTCGGCGCTGGACTTGTCCCACCTCCACCACAGGCTGCCGCTATGAAGGCCGCAGCCAGAGCGCCGGTTGCTAGAACAGCGAGTTGCTTTGCTTTCATGGATTCACCTCCTGTGCTACTTCAGCCCTAGTATTCCTCCGCGTCTCGTGCTTTTACATCGGCAGGGGCGTCTATCGACGATAGGCTTTTCCCCATGAGTGCGGATTGGCCAGATGACTGACCCACACCGTCATCGCTAGGCCAAATTGCCTAGACTTCCCTCACGGACGTGGTGGGAAAAGCGGCTCCACTTGTTATGGGGCAGTCGTACAATGGAGATGCCACAGGAGGAAACCTTGGTCACCGAGAGCGAACAGATCCGGGTACTGGTGGCAGAAGACCACACCCTCATGAGGGAAATGACCCGCCAACTCCTTGAACAAGGAGGCATTGCGGTAGTAGGTGAGGCGTCCGATGGGGTGGAGGCGGTCGCCCTAAGCCGGCAGCACCATCCTCATATTGTCCTCATGGATGTGGCTATGCCGCGTCTTAACGGCGTGGAGGCGACGCGACAGATCAAGGAGAGTTGCGCCTCAACTGCCGTCCTGGTCCTGACCGCCTACGACGATGATCAGTACGTTACCGCCCTTCTAGAAGCGGGTGCCGCAGGCTATCTCCTCAAGACCATAAAGCCCGCTGAACTCCTGGAGGCTCTCCGCCGGGTGTATGCCGGAGAGTCGGTTCTCCATCCCAAAATCGCCAAGAAGGTGCTCCAGCGCTTCTCCCCGAGAAGCCAGGCAAGAGAAACCAGTTCTGTGACAGAGAGCCTTTCAGAGCGAGAAAAGGACGTGCTGCGGCTGGCCGCGCAGGGAAAGGGCAATAAGGAGATCGCGGTCCATCTCTCTTTGAGCGACCGCACTGTTCAGGCGCATCTAAGCCGCATCTTTAACAAGCTTGGCGTGGCTTCCAGGACAGAGGCGGTTATCAAGGGCCTGCGCCAGGGGTGGTTGCGTCTTGAGGACATTGGAGATGGGTGAAAGCGCATTGCTGGTAGACATGGCTAAGAGGTCACGGCGGCGCCGCCACGTTCAAGCTGGCCTGCTGAGCCTGTGGGAAGCTCTGCTGCGTTTCCCTGGCCGTCTGGATGAGCGGGGCTTCTGGATTACCCAGGCTGGCATTGCCCTGATCACCGGATTGCACTACGGGGCAGAGATCATCTTCAACAGGCCGCCCTTTTGGACGTTGCACCACATACCCGTCATTCTCTATATCATTCCCATAGCATATGCCTCCATCAAATACCGCTGGGAAGGTGGTCTCCTCACCAGCGCCTGGGTTGCCCTTCTCGTCCTGCCCAGCATATTGC